>JAVLFR010000267.1:0-25435 GCA_046052785.1 Limnohabitans sp.
CGCTGCGAGGCCACTTTGGTGGTCACCGCGTAAATGGGAATGTGAATGCGGTGGCGGCTCATCCACAGCGCGGTCGAACCCGACTCGGTCAAGGCCACGATGGCTTTGGCGCCTAAGTGGTGGGCGGTGAACAACGCACCCATGGCAATGGTTTGGTCAATGCGGTTGAAGGTTTGGCCTTTGAAATCGGCGTCCAACTCCACGTCCTCGGCAGCCTCGGCGGCTTCGCAAATTTTGGCCATTTCTTCCACGGTTTCCAGTGGGTATTTGCCTGCGGCGGTCTCAGCGCTGAGCATCACCGCATCGGTGCCGTCAATCACGGCGTTGGCCACGTCACTCACCTCGGCGCGGGTGGGCACGGGGTTGGTGATCATGCTCTCCATCATTTGCGTGGCGGTGATGACCACTTTGTCGTGCTGACGCGCGAGCTTGATCATGCGTTTTTGTAACGCGGGGACGGCCGCGTTGCCCACTTCCACGGCCAAATCGCCACGCGCCACCATGATGCCGTCACTGGCGCGCAAGATTTCGTCGAGCAAGGGAATGGCCTCGGCACGTTCGATCTTGGCAATCAAGCCCGGCTTGTGCTTGTACTCAGCACCAGCCACGTTGGCCAATTGACGTGCCATTTCCATGTCGGTGGCGTTTTTGGGAAAGCTCACAGCCAGGTAATCGGCTTGAAAGCTCATCGCGGTTTTGATGTCTTCCATGTCCTTGGCGGTCAACGCAGGCGCGGTCAAGCCGCCGCCTTGCTTGTTGATGCCTTTGTTATTAGACAGCTCGCCGCCCACTTTGACGAGGGTGTGGACTTGTTCGCCGCGCACGGCTTCGACAGTCAACACAATCAAGCCATCGTTGAGCAACAGCAAATCACCCGGCTTGACATCGCGTGGCAACTCTTTGTAGTCCAAGCCCACGCCTTGCAAGTCGCCGAGTTCGGTACGTGAGGCGTCCAGCACAAACTTAGACCCGTTCTCCAGCATGACCTTACCGTCCACAAACTTGCCCACGCGAATCTTGGGGCCTTGCAGGTCCGCCATGATGGCCACTTCGCGCCCCGCGCGGGTGGCTGCTTCGCGCACCAGTCGAGCGCGGTCGATGTGGTCTTGGGCTTTGCCGTGGCTGAAATTGAGGCGCACCACGTTCACGCCAGCGCGAATCATGGCCTCCAACAAGGCAGGATCGCTGGAAGCGGGACCTAAAGTAGCAACAATTTTGGTGGCGTGACGGGCCATGTAGGACTCTCCGAAAAATGGTTTTGTTTGCTTGATTCTTACATGGTTAAGTGCAAGCTTGACCAGGGCTTTCAAACCAAATCGCCTTGCAAACACCTTGTTTTTCAGGCTTTTCCACGAGGAAGTCCTTGGCCGCCAGACGGGTAAGCGCTTCAGAAGAGCGAAACAGCGATAATCACGGGACGAGTTGATGCACATCAGTGCGCATCAAGATGGCTCACCTAAGATTCGTTTTATGACCACACATATCCAACCCATCCTTCCCGGCGAACCCCTGCCACACCGCAAAGTCATGCGCGAGTGGTTGATTCCTTTGGCTGAGCGCACCACCTTGCTCGCCATCGTGATGCTCGTCATCGACTACGTGCTGTGGGCCGCTCTCTTGGCTGGTACCGTGTATTTCGACGCTTGGTGGGCCAAACTCTTAAGCGGTTGCGCCGCTGGCTTCGTGATTGGCCGTTTGTTCATCATCGGCCACGACGCTTGCCACCAAAGCTTGACGCCGCACCGCAACCTCAATAAGTGGTTGGGTCGCATTGCCTTCTTGCCCTCCCTGACTGCCTACAGCTTGTGGGACATCGGCCACAACGTGGTGCACCATGGCTACACCAACCTGAAAAACTTCGACTTCGTTTGGGCCCCCTACACCCCCGAAGAGTACGCCGCCCTGAGCCCCATGCAAAAGCTCAAAGACCGCGTGTACCGCAGCGGCTGGGCACCTGGCCTGTACTACATGATCGAGATCTGGTGGAACAAAATGGTGTTCCCCAACGAAACGCACATGCCCACACGCCGCCCCATTTTCATGAAAGATTGCTTGCTCATCACCGCCTTTGGCGTGACTTGGGTAGCTGCCATGGTGTGGGCGGCCTTGGCCACTGAACAAACCATTGGCTACATTTTGTTGATGGGCGTTGGCGTGCCGTTCTTCTTTTGGGTCACCATGATTGGCTTTGTGGTGTACGTGCACCACACCCATGTGGACGTGTCTTGGCACGAAGAGCGCACGGGCTGGTCAAAGGCTTCGCCCTTTGTATCCACCACGGTTCACCTGACCTTCCCGTTCAACATCGGCGCGTTGATGCACCACATCATGGAGCACACCGCGCATCACTTGGACATGAGCATTCCTCTGTACAAGCTGAAACAAGCACAAAGCAAACTCGAAGAGCTGCTGCCCGAGCGCATCATCGTTCAACCCTTCTCTTGGCGCTGGTATGTGCAAACGGCGCGCGACTGCAAGCTGTATGACTTCAAGACCGACAGCTGGATGACGTATGACGGCAAGGTCACCAGCCCTCGCGCCATGAACGCCGCTTAACGGTGAAGCCTTCCCAAGCCCCGCAATTTCTCATGAATTTGCGGGGTTTTTTCTTGTACGCTTCTCGTTCATGAAATTCATTGTCTTGTTCCTACTGGCCATCGCATCGGCCGCCTCACATGCCATGTGGGTGACCGTCACGCGCAACGAAGTGGCCACGGTCTACATCGACTCGAGCGCCATCACCAAGATGGGCTACAACCGCCGCGTGTGGGTGGTGTATGACCTGCAAAGCCCCGACAAAACAGGCCAACAGTCCGTCAAGTCCCATATCGACTACGACTGCACCGAGGGCAAATACAAAACCCTCAGCGCCACCAGCCACCCCAACAAAATGGGCAATGGCCCCGCCATCAAAGCCCTGCCCGTGCCAGAAGGCTGGCGACCCGTGAGCCAAGACAGCATGAGCCGGCAGTTGTTTGCGTTTGCTTGTGCTTGGTAATTAACCTTCAGCGCGCTTAGTCAAGATCTCAAACGCCGGCAAGGTCTTGCCTTCGAGTACTTCCAAGAAAGCGCCGCCGCCCGTTGAGATGTAGCCCACTTGCTTTTCGATACCGTACTTGGCAATGGCCGCCAAGGTGTCGCCGCCGCCGGCGATGCTGAAGGCGCTGGATTGGGCAATGGCGTGGGCAATGGTCTTGGTGCCGTTCTCGAAGGCGGCAAACTCAAACACGCCCACTGGGCCGTTCCACACAATCGTGCCCGCCTTCATCAGCTGCGCGGCCAGCTTGGCTGCGGTCTCAGGGCCAATGTCCAAAATCATGTCATCGTCAGCCACATCGGTGGCTTTCTTCACGGTGGCCACCGCATCAGCCGCAAAAGTTTTAGCGGTCACCACGTCGGTGGGGATGGGCACTTCTGCCCCGCGGGCTTTCATGATGTCGATCACGGCTTTGGCTTCGTCAACCAAGTCATGCTCGGCCAAGCTCTTGCCAATGTTCAGGCCAGCAGCCAGCATGAAGGTGTTGGCAATGCCGCCCCCCACGATGAGCTGGTCCACCTTGTTGGCCAAGCTTTTGAGGATGGTCAGCTTGGTGGACACCTTGCTGCCTGCCACGATGGCGGCCAGGGGGCGCTTAGGCGACGCCAAAGCTTTGGTAATGGCATCAATTTCTGCCGCCAACAAGGGGCCTGCACAGGCCACGGGCGCGTATTGCGCGATGCCATAGGTCGTGCCTTCGGCGCGGTGGGAGGTGCCAAAGGCGTCGTGCACAAAGATGTCGCACAGCGCACCCAGCTTGCGGGCCAATTCGTCGTTGTTCTTTTTCTCGCCTCGGTTGACGCGGCAGTTTTCGAGCAGCACCACTTGACCAGGCGCGACCGTCACACCATCCACCCAGTTGGCCACCAGCGGCACATCGCGGCCCAGCAACTCGCCCAAGCGTTTGGCCACAGGCGCCAAAGAGTCAGCGGGTTTGAACTCTCCCTCCGTCGGACGGCCTAAATGCGAAGTGACCATCACCGCCGCACCCGCCTTGAGCGCCATGTCAATCGCGGGCACCGAGGCGCGCACACGGGTGTCTTCGGTGATCTGGCCTGCGTCGTCTTGCGGCACGTTGAGGTCGGCGCGGATGAACACACGTTTGCCTTTGGCCGAGCCGTTGGCGCACAAATCAGAGAAGCGAATGACGTTCATGGAAGTGGGTGATGCGAATGACAAAACCCCTATTCTAAAGTTGGGGCTTGGCCTGAGCTGACGCGGCTCACATCACCGCACCCAGCTGCCACGGCACAAACTCGTTTTGCCCATAGCCATGTTGCTCGCTCTTGGTTGGTTGGCCAGAGGCGGTGGCGATCATCATTTCAAAAATACGCTCGCCCGCTTGCTGCACGGTCTCTGCGCCGTCCACCACGCCCCCGCAGTTGATGTCCATGTCCTCTTCTTGACGCTGCCACAAGGCTGTGTTGGTGGCCAGTTTCAAGGAAGGGCTTGGCGCGCAGCCATAAGCCGAGCCTCGCCCCGTCGTGAAGCAAATCAGGTTTGCACCACCGGCCACTTGGCCCGTGGCAGACACGGGGTCGTAGCCAGGTGTGTCCATGTAGACAAACCCACGGGCTGTGACGGGCTGCGCAAATTCGACCACGTCCACCAAGTTGGTGGTGCCGCTTTTGGCAATGGCGCCCAGGCTTTTTTCAAGAATGGTGGTCAAGCCGCCCGCCTTGTTGCCCGCTGAAGGGTTGTTGTCCATTTGCATGTGGTTGCGCTGGGTGTAGGCCTCCCACCAAGCAATGCGCGCCAGCAACTTGTGGGCCACTTCGGCACTCACCGCGCGGCGTGTCAGCAAGTGTTCGCCGCCATAAATTTCGGGGGTCTCAGACAACACCGCCGCACCGCCGTGACGCACCAACAAATCCACCGCCACACCTAAGGCGGGGTTGGCGCTGATACCCGAATAGCCATCGCTGCCGCCACATTGCAAACCCACTGTCAAGTGACGCAAGGGCACGGGCTCGCGCTGGACGCGGTTGACCTCTGGCAACAAGGCTTGGATCAAGGCCACGCCTTTTTCCACCGTCTTGCGTGTGCCGCCCGTGTCTTGGATGTTGAAGGTCACCAGCTTGACGCCTTCTTGCAAGCCCTCTTGCGCCACCAAGCCTTGAATTTGGTTGGTTTCACAACCCAGCCCCACCACCAAAACAGCGGCAAAGTTGGGGTGCTTGGCATAGCCCCCTAAGGTGCGGCGCAAAACCTGCAACTCTTCGCCATCACTGGCCGTGGCGCATCCCATGCCGTGGGTCAAGGCGACCACGCCATCCACGTTCGGAAAGTCAGCCAAAGCCTCGGGGCGAATGTCACGTCGAAAATGATCTGCGATGGCGCGCGCCGCCGTGGCCGAACAATTGACCGAGGTCAAGATGCCAATGTAGTTGCGCGTGGCCACCCGACCATCGGCACGCACAATGCCCGCAAACGTCCGAGCTGGCGTCACATAAGCGGTGGGCTGTGCAGCCTCACCGGGCGCATGCGCGCGGGCAAAGTCACTGAACGCCAAGTTGTGCGTGTGCACATGCTGGCCCGCCGCAATGGGCTGCGTGGCCACACCAATGATTTGCCCATAGCGGCACACAGGTGCACCTTGGGCAATGTCGGTCGTGGCCACTTTGTGCCCAGGTGGAATCAAGCCCGTCACGGTGACGCCTTCGCTGACCAACACCGTGCCGCCTAAGAGTTGTTGGCGCGCAATGACCACATTGTCATGCGCGTGAATGCGAATGACGGGCGACATCAGTTGGACCAACCGCCGTCGATGATTTGCGAGGTGCCCGTGGTGAAGCTTGACTCGTCGCTGGCCAAGTACACCGCCAAGGCGGCAATTTCATCCACACGCCCCACACGCCCCATCGGCTGACGGGCCACGAACGCGGCCTCAACTTGCGCGAGGGTTTGTCCACTGGCCTGGGCTTGGGCGGCAATGCGGTCGCGCAAAGAAGGCGACTCCACCGTGCCTGGGCAAATGGCATTGCAACGCACGCCCGTGGTGATGTAGTCGGCCGCCACCGCCTTGGTCAAACCAATGATGGCGGCTTTGGTCGTGCCGTACACAAAGCGGTTGGGCGCGCCTTTGATGCTGCCCGCGACCGAGGCCACGTTGATGATGGAGCCATTGCCCTTTTTGAGCATGCCTGGCAAAAAGGCTTGGATCATGTGGAACTGCGAGCGCACATTCAGGTTAAAGGCAAAGTCCCACTCGGCTTGCGTGCAGTCCAGCACCGTGCCAGCATGCACATAGCCCGCGGCGTTGAACAACACATCGACTTCACCATGCTTGGCATGCGCGGCTTGGATGGCCTCGGGGCGGGTCACATCCAATACATCGATCACGCAACCGCAGTCTTGCTTGAGCGACTCGAGTGCCGCCGCATTCACATCGGTCGCGATGACGTGGGCGCCTTCGCGCACAAAGGCCAGCGCCGTGGCGCGGCCAATGCCTTGTCCAGCAGCGGTGATGAGGGCAATTTTGCCAGCTAATCGTTGGGTCATATGTGTCTCGCTTTAAGAAGTGTGGGATGTTTTGGGAACCAACTGAGCCCCCGTGATGCGCTCTTGGGCCTCCACCAGTGAAGGCACAAATTTCTGGCCAAAGCCCAAGGCGCTGGCCATGCTGAGCGACTGGTGCACCGCCTCGCCCATCAAGGTAGGCACGCCCAGGCCTTCGGCCAAATGGGTGTAGTAACGAATGTCTTTGCGCGCGTTGTCGAGCTGAAACATCAAGCCCGTCAAATCGCCATCGAGGGTTTTGGCCATGGCTTGGAACAGCCCAGAGTTCACGGGCCCCGCACCCACCAAGGCGACCAACTGTTTAGGATCCACGCCCGCGAGTTTGCCCACCGCAAACGCTTCGGCCGTGGCCGCACAAATCGCCTGGCCAATGAAGTTGTTGAGCAACTTGATGCCGTGCCCCGCGCCGGGCCCGCCCACATGAAACACGTTTTCTGCACAACACTTCAAGATCGGCTCGAGCATGGCAAACATGTCGGGCGTGGCACCGACCATGATGTTGAGTCGCCCCGCCTCAGCCTCGACGGCAGAACGTGCCAAGGGCGCATCAACAAACGTCACCCCTTGGGCCTGTGCCAACTCGCGCAAATGGGTGGTGGAGGCGGGCTCACTGGTGGAACAGTCCACAATCACCAAGCCCGCTTTGGCATGCGCCAACAACCCATGGGGGCCCGTGACCACCGCCTCAACTTGGGGTGTGCCTGTGACGCACATCATGACCACATCACACTGCGCAGCCAAGTCGGCAATGCTGGGCGCGAGGGTGGCCCCCGCGTCCAACAAGTCTTGCACCCGGTCACGCTGTTTGTGCACCGTGATGGACAGTTGCTGGCCCTTGGCCAATAGGTTTTTGGCCATCCCATGACCCATGAGGCCAGATGCACCGATGTAGCCAATTTTCATCTTCGTCTCCTGTTGAATAACTTTACAAATTTGCTGCTTCTAATTCGGCGCGCGTGGGCAAACCTTCGGTGTCGCCGCGCACTTGCACCGCACGCGCGCCCATCCAGGTTGCGCGCTTGACCGCTTGCTTGAGTGCCAAGTTTTCTAATAAGCCGCTGATCACGCCCACAGCAAACGCATCGCCCGCACCGACGGTGTCGACCACCTGAGCCACCGCCGAAGCCGCCATGTAACCGCGCCCCTGTGGGCCATCAAAGTAAGCACCCTCCGCGCCGAGTTTGACCACCACCACCGAGGCCCCGCCGTCGCGATAAAACGCCGCAATGTCTTCTGGCGTGTCTTGCCCTGTCAGCAAACGACCTTCTTCTAAACCGGGCAGCACCCAGTCGGCCAGTGTTGCCAACGCATTCAAGGTGGCCACCATGTGTGACGCTTGGGGCCACAGCACAGGGCGCAAATTGGGGTCAAAGCTGATGGTTTTGCGGTGACTGCGCATCGCCATCATCGCGGCCTTCACGGTGGCGAGGGTCTGCGCTGACAAGGCAGGAAACACACCCGTCACATGCAAATGCCGCGCTCGCGTGAGCCAAGTTAAATCTAAATCTTGCGGCCCCATACGACTCGCGGCTGAGTGTTGCCGATGGTATTGAATCGGGGGATCCGAGCCATCGTCCACCCGACCTTTGTACATGTAAGCCGTGTTTTCCCCAGACACCATTGCCACCTGGCTGCAGTCGATGCCCTCGCGCACAAACGCCTCGCGCAAATAGCGCCCGTTGTCATCCTCGCCTAAGCGGCTGGCCCAACCCACCCGCAGACCCAGGCGCGACAGCCCCACGGCCACATTGGTTTCCGCCCCTGCGGTGTATGACGTGTAACTGCGCACCGAGTCCAAAGGCCCAGATTCGTTGGCAGCCAATAACACCAGGGCTTCGCCCACGGTGACCACATCATGCATGGCGAAGCACGCTTAGCCGCGGCCCACAAAGGGCATCTTGTTGGCCATCACTGTGACAAACAAAATATTGGAGGACAGGGGCAAGCTGGCCATGGTCATGAAGGTCTCGACCACCGAGCTCATGTCCATACGCGCTTCGGGTTTGATGCTGCCATCGGCCTGATGCACACCGTTGACCATCTTCAAAGTCATGTCACTGGCCACGTTGCCAATGTCGATTTGTCCCACCGCAATGTCAAAGCCGCGACCATCCAAATTGGCGGCGCGCGTCAAGCCACTGATGGCATGCTTGGTGGCGGTGTAAGCAATCGAGCCTGGGCGAGGCGCATGCGCCGAGATGGAGCCGTTGTTGATGATGCGTCCGCCTTGGGGCGACTGAGTTTGCATGTGCTTGAAGGCATGCGACAAGCAATAAAACGCACCATTCAAATTGACATCCACCGCGTGCTTCCACGTGTCTGCCGCCATATCGCCTGGCAAGGTGTAAGGGATCGAGATGCCCGCGTTGTTGAACAACAAATCTACGCGACCCCACTTGGCCACCACGGTGTTGAACAATGCCGCCACTTCAGCGTCTTGCGACACATCGGTGGGCACCGCCAACGCCTGTGCGCTGTGTTCACCGGCCTCAGCGAGGGTGGCTTGCAAGGCCTCGGCGCGTCGACCCACCAACGCCACGTGCCACCCCGCTTTGAGCAAAGCCAATGCACAGGCCTTGCCGATCCCCGAGCTCGCACCCGTGACCACTGCTACTTTTGTCATTTGAATTCTTTCTTTTCTTAATGGTTGTCTTTAGGCACCGCAGAACCACGCATGCCACGTAAAAAGTCCAGGTCAGCGCCCTCATCCGCTTGCAGCACATGGTCAATGTAGAGCTTCCAATAGCCGCTGTTCATAGCGGGCTCGGGCGGTGTCCAAGCAGCGCGACGCTTGGCCAACTCTGCGTCGTCCACATGCAAATGCAAGCTGCGTTTGGGCACATCGAGGGTGATCAAGTCGCCGTTTTGCACCAAGGCCAAGGTGCCACCAGCCGCCGCCTCTGGCGCCGTGTGCAGCACCACCGTGCCATAGGCAGTACCGCTCATGCGCGCATCGCTGATGCGCACCATGTCGGTGATGCCCTTGCGAAGCACCTTAGGCGGCAAAGGCATGTTGCCCACCTCAGCCATGCCGGGGTAGCCCTTGGGCCCACAGTTCTTGAGCACCAAGATGCAGTTTTCGTCCACATCCAAGTTTTCATCGTCGATGCGGGCATGAAAGTCGTTGCTGTCTTCAAACACCACCGCACGACCTGTGTGCGTCATCAGAGCGGGCGTGGCAGCGCTGGGCTTGATGACAGCACCGCGAGGCGCCAAATTGCCGCGCAGCACCGCAATGCCCGCTTTGTCTTTGAACGGTGTCGCAAACGGCTTGATCACGTCTGGGTTGTAGTTTTCGGCGGCCGCCACGTTTTCGCCCAAGGTCTTGCCATTGGCGGTGACCACCTCGGTGTGCAAAAGATGCGCGATCTCTTTCATCACCGCAGGCAAGCCACCGGCATAGCAAAAATCTTCCATCAGGTATTGGCCTGAAGGCTGCAAGTTCACCAAGCACGGCAGATCGCTGGCCAAGCGGTCGAAGTCATCGATGCTCAAAGGCACGCCCAAGCGTCCAGCAATGGCCACCAAATGAATCACCGCGTTGGTGCTGCCGCCAATCGCCGCCAAGGTGCGAATGGCGTTTTCAAACGCTTCGCGGGTCAAGATTTGAGAAATCTTGATGTCGTCTTTGACCATTTGCACAATACGCCGTCCCGCATCTCGCGCCAACACATTGCGTCGCCCGTCCACTGCTGGATAGGCGGCATTGCCTGGCAGGCCAATGCCCAGGGCCTCCACCATGCTGGCCATGGTGCTGGCCGTGCCCATGGTCATGCAATGGCCATGGCTGCGGTGCATGCAGCTTTCGGCTTCGAAGAAGTCTTGCAACTTCAAGGTCCCTGCGCGGACTTGCTCGCTCATGCTCCACACGCCTGTGCCAGAGCCGAGTTCTTGGCCACGCCATTTGCCGTTGAGCATGGGGCCGCCACTCACACCGATGGTGGGCAAGTTCACGCTCGAAGCACCCATCAACAAACTGGGGGTGGTTTTGTCGCAGCCCATCAGCAACACCACGCCGTCGATCGGGTTGCCGCGAATGCTCTCTTCCACATCCATCGACGCGAGGTTGCGATACAGCATGGCGGTGGGGCGCAGCAGGGTTTCGCCCAAAGACATGACGGGAAACTCCAGCGGGAAGCCACCGGCCTCGTACACCCCGATCTTGACTTGTTCGGCAAGGGTGCGGAAATGGGAGTTGCACGGCGTGAGTTCGCTGAAGGTGTTGCAGATGCCAATGACCGGGCGTCCGTCAAACTGATCGTGCGGCACGCCTTTTCCCTTGACCCAGCTGCGGTAGGCAAAGCCATCGCGATCTTGACGTCCAAACCATTGCTGACTGCGTAAATCTTCCGGCTTCTTTTTCGGCTGGTCCGTCATGTGTGTCTCGCTGTTACTGGTTTCCCCGAGTGAAATCTCAGGCCTGTCGAGCATATTATGGTATGACGATTGAATCTCAACCCCGTGAAAGCCCTAGGAGCCCACCTTGTCCCACATTGACGTCTTGTCTGTCACCCAACTCTCCCCCTTGCTCGAGCCGCAGTTGCGTGCTGCCTATCAACTGCATGACCGCTTGCATGAAAAAGATCCTGCGGCGTTTGCCAACATCGCGCCCAGCATTCGCGCCATCGCTGCCAGCGGCGAGTCCAAAGTGCCCGCCAGTCTGATCGCGCAATTGCCCGCCCTGGAAATCATTTCCGTCTTTGGCGTGGGCTATGACGGCGTCGACGTGGCTGCGGCCAAGGCACGCGGCGTGATGGTCACACACACCCCCAATGTGCTCAACGACGATGTGGCCGACTTGGCCATGGGCCTGATGCTCGCAGCCGCCCGTCAGTTGCCCGCCGCCGATCGGTATGTGAAGGAGGGCCAATGGCCGAACGGCCCCATGCCCTTGGCGCGCAAAGTCTCAGGCGCACGCTTAGGGATCGTGGGCATTGGCCGCATCGGTCAAGCCATTGCGCAACGCGCCTTGGCGTTCAACATGTCGGTGTCTTACACCGCGCGCCATGCCAAAACAGACCTGCCCTACCGCTACTTTGCCAACCCCGTGGCTTTGGCGGCGGAGAGTGACTACCTGGTCGTGATCACGCCAGGAGGCGCGGGCACGCGCCAACTCATCAATGCCGAAGTCTTGGCGGCCTTGGGCACCAAAGGCATTTTGGTGAACGTGGCGCGCGGCTCAGTGGTGGACGAGGCCGCTTTGATTGATGCGCTGCAAAACGGCATCATCGCGGGCGCAGGGTTGGATGTGTTTGAAAACGAGCCTCATGTGCCAGAGGCGCTGCGGGCATTGCCGCATGTGGTGCTCGCACCCCATATCGGAAGCGCCACCCGTCAAACCCGCCAAGCCATGGCTGACCTCGCCTTCAACAACCTGCACAGACATTTCGAGGGCCACGCGGTCCACACGCCCGTGCCCGAATGTGCGGCCCAAGGTTAACCCTCGTTATTCGGGTAACTCCGCATCTTTCAATCGTCCAATCATCATACGATAGCACCAAGGTCCCTGTGACCTTATCCTAAAAACCTCAGGAGACAAACAATGAAATTGAAGACTTGGCTGACTGGCGCAATGGTCGCTGCAGGCTTGGTGACGGCCGTCGGCCCCGCCATGGCCCAAGAAAAATTGACCGTTTGGTGGGTGAAAGGCTTTTACAAAGCCGAAGATGACGCTTTGTTCGTCGCCATCAAAAAGTTTGAGGAAAAAAACAAAGGCATCAAGATCGAGCTGTCACAGTACCCGATCCAAGACATGATCCCCAAAACCGTGGCCGCGCTTGACTCAGGCAACCCACCCGATGTGGCCTATGCCGACGTGTATGACTTCCAAGTCACCGCCAAATGGGCCTATGACGGCAAGCTCGAAGACGTGTCGAGCATCCTGGACAAAATCACTGGCAAGTTCGAGCCCAACGCCTTGTCCACCACGTTCTTGTACAACAACCAAACCAAGACGCGTGCTTACTATGCTTACCCCATCAAGCAGCAGACCATGCACATTGAGTATTGGAAAGACATGTTGGCCGAAGCGGGCTACAAGGAAAGCGATATCCCCACAGACTGGAAAAGTTACTGGGACTTCTGGTGCTCCAAAGTACAAACTGGCTACCGCCAAAAAACAGGCAAGCGCGCATTTGGCACAGGCTTTCCCATGGGCGTGGACTCCAGCGACTCCTTCTTCTCTTTCCTGACGTTCATGGACGCCTACAACGTTAAGTTGGTCAGTGATTCTGGCAAGCTCTTAGTCGATGACCCCGCAGTTCGTGCCGGCTTGATCAACGCCTTGAACGACTACACCGCGGTCTACGGCAAGGGTTGCACACCACCGTCGTCCACCAGCTGGAAGGACCCGGACAACAACGTGGCGTTCCACAACAAAACCACGGTGATGACGCACAACGCCACCATCTCAATTGCTGCCAAGTGGCTCGACGACATGAACAATGCCGCCTTGACCCCTGAGCAACGCGAGATCGCCAAGAAAAACTATACCGAGCTGATTGCCACCTCTGGCTTCCCCATGAAGCCCGATGGCACCAAGATGGTGTATCGCAGCGCGGTGAAAACCGGCGTGATCTTCAAGGATGCCAAGAACAAAGTAGCGGCCAAGAAGTTTGTGGCGTTCTTGTTGGATGAATCCAACTTGACACCTTATGTTGAAGGCTCTTTGGGTCGTTGGTTCCCTGTGACCAAGGCAGCGCAACAGCGTCCGTTCTGGAAAGCAGACTCACATCGTTTGGCCGTGTACAACCAGTACATGGCTGGCACGGTGCCGTTTGAGTTCACCAAGAACTACAAGTTCACCGTGCTCAACAACGAGAACGTCTGGGCCAAAGCGATGAACCGCATCATCAATGAAAAGGTGCCGACTGACAAAGCAGTGGACGAGATGATCGCCCGCATCAAGGAAGTCGCTGGCAACTAAGCGCTCAACACGGTGACTGCGGCCTCGCCTCAGTCACCGTGCTTTTTACTCCCTCATTTGTTTCAAACTGGTCTGTCTTGCGCGAGCAAGACATGCCCATAGGCTTTTGTTGCCCATGAATACCCAAGTTGCTCAACCACTCACACCGCCGACGGCTCCCTTGAGCACGTGGGAATTTTGGGGTCGCCTGATGGTGGTGCCCTACATCGCGGTGTTCTTTATTTTTGTGCTCTACCCCGTGTGCTACGGGCTTTGGTTGGCGCGCCACCCGCAGAGCTATGTGGATTTGTTCAACGACCCGATTTTCTTTCGCAGTGCGGTCAACACCGTGGTGTTTTTAGTCGTCGCCATCAACCTCAAAATGGCGGTGGCTTTGGCGCTGTCTGGCTTTTTTGTGCTCGAACGCTGGTGGGTCAAAATTGTGGCCGCGCTGTTCATCTTGCCTTGGGCGGTGCCCTCGATTCCCACCATCTTGTCGGTGCGCTTCATGCTCAACCCCGAGTGGGGCATCATCAACAGCGCCATCTTCCGTTGGACGGGTTTGGATGGTCCCAATTGGTTGAACGACCCCACCTTGGCGCTGAGCTTTTCGATGCTCATGCACATTTGGAAATCCCTGCCCTTTTGGACCCTGATCTTGGTCGCGGCGCGCTTGTCAATTCCGACCGAACAATACGAAGCCGCCTCTGTGGACGGCGCCACCCGCTGGCAAAAATTCAAGTTCATCACTTGGCCATCCATGCGCTCGTTGTACTTGACCTCCACCATCTTGTCGATGATTTGGACCTTGGGCGACTTCAACAGCGTTTACCTGCTCACAGGCGGCGGCCCTGCTGACATGACCCATGTCTTGGCCACCCTGGGCATTCGCTACTTGCGCTTGGACCAAGTGGACTTGGCCATGGCCTCCATCGTGGTTGCACTGCCCTTTGTGTTGCCCTTGGTGTTTTTCATGATGAAGAGGCTGTCGAAATGAATCTGCACAAAATCGCCGCCGAAGCCAAGCTGCTGCTCATTGGTATTCCTGTGCTGCTGTGGACCTTATTTCCGCTGTATCACATGGTGTTGTTTGCCATCTCACCGCGTGACACAGCCACCTCTGGGGCACTGTGGCCAGAGCATCCCACCCTGCAAAACTTTGAAATTGTTTTCAGAAAACAGCACTTTTACCTTGACCACTTTTGGGAGCAACTGGGCAACTCGTTCATCATCGCGTTGACGGTGGGCGCGCTCACCTTGTTCGTGGCCACCACCTCGGCTTTTGCAATCAGCCGACTCAAGGTTCGCGGCGGTCAAACCGTGATGAACTTGGCGCTCTTCACCTACTTCATCCCCGCCGCATTTTTGGCGGTGCCCATGTACAAAACCATGGGCTTGTATGGCTTGTTGAACCACCAGTGGGCTTTGATTTTGGCCATGGTCACGATTGCCTCGCCTTATTGCATTTGGGTGCTCAAACAAGCCAGCGACAAACTGCCTTTCGAGTTGGACGAAGCAGCGCGCATCGATGGCGCCACCCCTTTGCAATTGTTTTGGATGGTGTATCTGCCTTTGATGGTGCCCTCCTTGGTGGCGGTGGGCACCTATGCCTTGTTGCTGGCTTGGAATGAATACCTCTATGCGTTCTTGTTGTTGTCCAACGACAAAGACGTGACGCTCGCTGTGGCCTTGGGCAACTTTTTGTCTGCCGACGACTCTCCTTGGGAGCTGTTGATGGCCACGGGCTTGATTTATGCCCTGCCCCCTGCTGCAATTTATTACACATTCAAACGTTACATGGTGTCTGGCCTCACGGCTGGCGCTGTCAAGAGCTAAGGAAGACAAAGATGGCATCCGTTTCATTCAACAACGTTCAAAAAACCTACGGCAACCACGTCAAAGTCATTCACGGCATCAGTTTTGATATTCAAGATGGCGAGTTCGTGGTGTTGGTGGGCCCTTCAGGGTGTGGCAAGTCCACGCTGCTGCGCATGTTGGCAGGCTTAGAGGAAATCTCGGGAGGCGAAATCAGCATTGACCACACCGTCATCAACGACCTCGAGTCCAAAGATCGCGACATTGCCATGGTGTTTCAAAGCTATGCGCTTTATCCGCACATGACGGTGCGCGAAAACATGGCGTTTTCTCTGCGCTTGCGCAAAGCCGATGCCAAAACCACCGAAGACCGCGTGGCCCACGCCGCCAGCATTCTGAACTTGAACACCTTGCTCGACCGTTACCCCCGCGAACTCTCGGGCGGTCAGCGTCAGCGTGTGGCCATGGGCCGCGCCATTGTGCGGGATCCCAAGGTGTTCTTGTTTGACGAGCCCTTGTCTAACCTCGACGCCAAACTGCGCGTGGCCATGCGCGCCGAAATCAAAGCCCTGCATCAGCGCCTCAAAACCACCACGGTTTACGTGACGCACGATCAAATCGAAGCCATGACCATGGCCGATCGCATTGTGGTCATGCACGACGGCATCGTGGAGCAAATTGGCACGCCCTTGGAGCTGTTTGACCACCCCAGCAATTTGTTTGTGGCGCAGTTCATTGGCTCACCGGCCATGAATGTGTTCAAAGGCACCGTGCACAACGGCCAGGTGTCTGCCCTCGGCGCCCAGTGGCCTTTGCCGCTCGATGTCACCCAAGTCGCCAATGGCGCCGACGTGCATTACGGCATTCGCCCAGGCGACTTAGAGCTCGCGGAAAGTGGCATTGCCGCGCAAGTGGTGGTGGTCGAACCCACGGGCGCAGAAACTGAGTTGCTGCTGCAAATTGGCGAGTTCAAGCTCACCTTGGTCATGCACGGCCGCACCCAGGTCAAGCCCAACGAGACGGTGTATTTGCAATTCAACCCCGCCAAAGCCCATGTGTTTGACGGGACCACCGAACAACGCCTCTGAACATGACAGCACCTCGCCTCATCATCATGGGTGTGAGCGGTTGCGGCAAAAGCACCGTGGGGGAGCGCTTGGCGCACAGGCTGGGCTTGTCATTTTTAGAGGGCGATGCACTCCACCCCCCGCGCAATGTGGCGCTGATGGCAGCCGGTACGCCACTGACCGACGCTGACCGCGCAGATTGGCTCGACACCATTGCCCATCATTTGTCGGCTCTGGCGCCCGATGAGGGACTGGTGGTGTCGTGCTCGGCGTTGAAGCGCGCTTACCGTGACCGCTTGCGTGCGGCCGAACCAAATTTGCGCTTTGTGCATTTAACAGGTGACAAGCAGTTGCTCGAAGCCCGTCTCGATCAGCGCCAAGGCCACTACATGCCACCCACCTTGCTCGACAGCCAACTCAACACCCTCGAGCCCCCCAGCCCAGAAGAAGCGGCGCTGTCACTCGACATTGCCGAGTCGGCTGAGCACCTGGTCGCGCAAATTGAACAACACCTGAATTTAGACCACGCATGATCACCGCACAAACATTTCGACTCGATGGCCGCTTGGCTTTGATCACGGGCTCGTCCGCTGGCATTGGACTAGGACTGGCGCGTGGCTTGGCGCAAGCGGGGGCGCGTGTGATCCTCAATGGCCGCGATGCGGCCAAACTCAAAGCCAGCGCCGCGGCGCTTCGTGCCGAGGGCCTGGATGTGGTTGAACGGGCGTTTGATGTGACCGACGCCGACGCTGTCAAAGCCCACATCGCCAGCATCGAGCACGACATCGGCCCCCTGCACATCTTGATCAACAACGCGGGCATTCAACGCCGCGCGCCCTTGCATGAGTTCGACCATGCCGACTGGCACGCGCTCATGCAAACCAATCTCGACAGCGTGTTTTTTGTGGGTCAGGCTGTGGCGCAACACATGATCACGCGCAAGCAAGGTCGCATCATCAACATTTGCTCGGTGCAAAGCGAGTTGGGCCGCCCTGGCATTTCGCCCTACATGGCCAGCAAAGGGGCGCTCAAAATGCTGACCAAAGGCATGGCCATCGACTGGGGTCCCTTGGGGCTGAATGTCAATGGCATTGGGCCCGGTTACTTCAAGACCGAGCTCAACGACAAGCTGGTCAACGACGCCACCTTCAGTGCTTGGCTCACCAACCGCACACCCAGCCGTCGCTGGGGCGATGTGCACGAGCTCGCGGGCGCTGCCGTGTTTTTAGCCAGTGATGCCTCCACGTTTGTGAATGGCCATATTTTGTATGTCGACGGCGGCGTCACCGCCCAGTTGTAAAAGGATCACGATGAGTCAAGCCATTGTTTGCCATGCCCCCGAAGACCTGCGGTTAGACACTTTTGAAACCGAGGCACTGGGCCCAAACCAGCTCGCCGTTCGGGTGGCTTATGGCGGTATTTGCGGATCAGATTTGCACTACTTTCGCCATGGCGGCTTTGGCACCGTGCGTCTCAAAGAGCCCATGGTGCTGGGGCATGAGGTGTCGGGCATCGTGAGCGCCGTGGGGTCTGCGGTGACAAATTTTGAAGCGGGCCAGCGCATCGCCATCTCGCCGTCTCGCCCTTGCGGGCAATGCCAGTATTGCCAAAAAGGCCATCACAACCATTGCTTGGACATGCGCTTTTATGGCAGTGCCATGCGCTTTCCTCACGTCCAAGGTGCGTTTCGCGAGTCCTTGGTGATCGACGCCTCACAAGCGCACAAACTCCATGACACCCTCAGCTTGTCATTGGCCGCCTTGGCCGAGCCTTTGTCGGTGGGGCTGCATGCCATTCAACGCGCGGGCTCGGTGTTTGGCAAGCAGGTCTTGGTCACGGGCTGTGGACCGATTGGCGCGCTGCTCATCGCGGGCTTGCGTCGCGCAGGGGCTGCGCGCATCGTGGCCGTCGATGTGGCTGACCAACCCCTAACTTGCGCCCGCGCCATGGGGGCTGACGAGACCATCAACCTCAGCACCACCCCCGACGGCTTGGCGCCCTATGCGGCGCACAAAGGCGTCTTCGATGTGATGTTTGAAGCCTCGGGCAACGACAAAGCGCTGCGCAGTGGCTTGGATGTGGTCGCGCCACGCGGTGTGATCGTCAGCATCGGCTTAGGCGGCGACGCGACACTGCCGTTGAACCAACTCGTGGGCAAAGAGCTGGAGTTGCGCGGCACCTTCCGCTTCCATGAAGAGTTTGCCGTGGCAGTGCGTTTCTTGAACGAAGGCTTGATCGACGGCCGTCCTGTGATTTCACATGTGATTGACTTTGACCAAGCCACCCACGCCTTTGAACTGGCAGGCGACAAAAGCCAAGCCATGAAAGTCCAAATCAACTTCGGCGCGGATAAAGTCACCCTATGACCACCTTCACACAAACCATTCTTTTCACCGACACCGATGGCTTTGCGCGCTTTCGCGAAGCGCCCATCGAGCTCACTGAGGGCAAGCCCCAGGCGCGTTTGTCGGCCCTCATGGCCAGCGGCGGTTACCAGTTGCGTCACAGCCCTGTTGGGTTTCGCAGCATCTTTCACTGCAGCGATCACACCCAATGGGTGTTCATCTTGAGAGGCCACATGGAAATTGGCTTGCAAGATGGCAGCTCGCGCGTGTTTAGCCCAGGCGAACACTTTTACTCGGCCGATCTCTTGCCCGCAGGCGCCACGTTTGATGACAAAGTGCATGGCCACTGGAGCCGCCAAGTGGGCAGCACGCCCTTGGTGACCTTGTTTGTGCGTGGTTAAACATGGCCGTTAAAAACATGCTCGGCCACACGCTCGACTTGTTGGGCGAAGCCATTGTCTCGGGGCGATATGCGCCTGGCAGCGCTATTCCGCCAGAGACCTTGCTGTGCGCCGAATATGGCGTGAGCCGAACCGTGATTCGCGAGGCCATCAAATCACTGGTGGCCAAAGGCTTGATCAGCACAGGCCCCAAAGTTGGGACGCGCGTCTTGGCCAATGAACAATGGAATTGGTTTGACCCCGATGTGGTGGCCTGGCAATCGCAAATGGGTTTGTCACGCGAATTTTTGCGCGACTTGCAAGACCTGCGCCGCGTCATCGAGCCGGCTGCGGTCAGACTGGCTGCCGAGCGCGCCACCGCGCAAGACATTGCCGACGTTGAGCACGCTTATGCGGGCATGAAGCACGCCATCGAGTATGGCGGCGACTACATCACCTACGATTTGTTGTTTCACCAAGGTTTGCTGCGCGCTTGCCACAACCGCATGGTGGCCCAAATGAGCAAGGCGATTGGCGCCTTGCTTCGCACCAGCTTTGAAATCACCACGGCCAAGCCCAACGGTCCCGCCATCTCTTTGCCGCTGCACCGCGCGGTCTTGGATGCGGTGATTGCCCGCGCCCCCGACAAAGCCGAACGCGCGGTGCTCAAACTCATCGACAGCGCGCGCGAGGACATCGAGATGGTGCTGGTGTCGAAGAAAAAACTGCCCTCGCTGTCTCACCCTGCCGCTGCCTTGCGTGCCCCTCGCGGCACGCGTGCCGTCTCTGCCAACCCCTGAAGGATTTTTGTCATGCGTTTATTGATCACTGGCGGCGCGGGTTTCATTGGGGCCAGATTGGCCCGCACTTTATTGGCGCGTGGACAGCTCCATGGACAAACCATTGAGGCCATTGTGTTGGCCGATCAGTTTCCTGCGCCCGCAGACTTGACCGCAGACCCGCGCATCACGGTACAAACTGGGCCACTGCTGGCGCATTGCCAAGCCTTGGCGCACCAAGCCTTTGATGGCGTGTTTCACTTGGCCTCAGCGGTGTCGGGGGAATGCGAAGCCGATTTTGACTTGGGGCTGCGCTCCAACCTCGACAGCACCCGCGCCTTGCTCGACGCTTTGCGCGCCAGAACCGAAGGCGGCGCCAAGCCCACGCGCTTGGTGTTCTCCAGCTCGGTGGCCGTATTTGGCCCCGACGAAGCTGTGCCGATGCCTGATGTGGTGGCAGACGACACCTTGCCCACACCGCAAACCTCCTATGGCATGCACAAACACATCTGCGAACACTTGGTCGCCGACTACACCCGCAAAGGCTACATCGACGGCCGCAGCGCACGTTTGATGACGGTCACCGTGCGCCCTGGCAAGCCCAATGGCGCCGCCTCTTCTTTTTTCAGCGGCATCATCCGCGAGCCCTTGGCGGGGGAGCCCTCGGTGTGCCCCGTCTCGCCCGAGGTGTCGCACCCCGTGTCATCGCCGCGCGCCACGGTCGAAGGCTTGATCGCCCTTTACGAATGCACGCGCGAAGCCTATGGCGGGCGCACCGCCTTGAATTTGCCCGCCCTCAATGTGACGGTGCAAGAAATGTTAGACGCGCTGGAACGCGTGGCCGGTCCTGCGGTGCGCGCGCGTGTGACGTTTGAGCGCAACGAGACCATTGCGGGCATCGTGGCTCGTTGGCCCAAAGCAGCCACAGCCCGTCGCGCCCAACACCTGGGCTTACAAGCAGAAGCCAGTTTTGACGACATCATTCGCCAGTACATCGACGACACCCGCGCTGGCCCCCATGCAACCCAAGCCCTGAAAGGCATGACCCCATGAACCAAATCGATTTGAATAACCGTGTGGCCGTGGTCACAGGTGGCGCACAAGGCATTGGCTATGCCACCTCTGAACGCTTGCTGCGCTCTGGCGCCGCCGTGGTGATGTGGGACATTGACGCCGCCAAATTGGAAGAGGCCAAAGCCTCACTGGGCAAATTGGGCAAAGTCAGCGGCTATGTGGTGGAGCTGACTTCCGACAGCGCGGTGGCGGCGGTGACGGCTCAGACCATCGCCGACAGCGGTCACATTGACATTTTGGTGAACAACGCGGGCATCACGGGCGGCAATGCCACCACCTGGGAGCTCGAGCCCGAGGTGTGGCGACGCGTGATTGAGGTCAACCTGATTGCGCCCTACCTCACTTGCCGCGCAGTCACGCCGCACATGATCACGCGCGGCTGGGGCCGCATCATCAACATTGCATCCGTCGCGGGCAAAGAAGGCAACCCCAACGCCAGCCATTACAGCGCCTCCAAAGCGGGGGTGATTGCCTTGACCAAATCTTTGGCCAAAGAAGTGGCCACCAAAGGGGTGCTGGTCAACGCCATCACGCCAGCGGTTGCCCGCACCGCCATGTTTGCGCAAATGACGCAAGCGCACATCGACTACATGCTGGGCAAGATTCCCATGGGTCGCTTTGTCGAAGTCGAAGAAATTGCCGCCATGGTGGCGTGGTTGTCGAGCGAAGACTGCTCCTTCACCACCGGTGCGGTGTTTGACATCACGGGCGGGCGCGCCACTTACTAAACCCCGCGGCCCTAAGAAGCCTTACCAGCCCAAGCCCAAGTGCAAGGGCAGGTACACCGCCATGCCGCCTAAGATGGTGAGCAGCACATTGCGTTTGGCAAAGTAAATGGCCACGCCTGCGGCGGCGGCAAACAAACGCGCATCCAGCCAAGTGCTGATGAACTCACCCTGACTCATCACGATTTCGGGCACGACCACCGCCGACAAGGCGGCAATCGGCGCGTATTGCAAACCCCGTTGAATCCCATGCGGCAACTGCCAGGTTTTGCTGGACATGACAAAAAAACCACGCGCCACCACGGTCACCACCGCCAGCCCCACGATGACCCCCAGCGTCCAAGCATCGGTGGTGCCAAACAGCTCACTCATGCGCGGTCTTTCTTGGACAACGCGGCATGCGAGCCCTCTAGGGTCAGACACAAAATCACAGCAACGGCAATGGCCGCCACGATGTTGAGTTTGAGCGGCAAATGGTAGGCGATCACCGCGGCCGTGCCGGCCACCACCGACGACAACATGCGCATGCGAGAGCTGGCCAACGAGCATTGAATGCCCAACAGACACAAGATGCCCGCAAAGCCCAAGCCCCAGGCTTGGGGGATGAAATTGGCCAAAGCGATGCCCGCCAAACTCGCGACCATCCACCCGCTCCAATTGAGGGAGTTGCTGCCCGCCAAATACGCTTCCTGTGCATGGTGTTGCGCTGGCGTATGCCCAGCCGTTGGAAAGCGTTTGGTAAACAACACATAGCTGATATCTGCCGTCAGATAAGCATGCGTCATACGCTCCCAACGCGGCATATGCATGAGGTAAGGTCGCAAGTGCAAACTGAACACCACAAACCGCAAATTCACGCAAAACCCTGTGGCCAAAATCACCCAAGCGGGGGCGCCCGCCACGATCAAGGGCGTGGACGCGAGTTGAGAGCTTCCCGCAAACACCAGCAGCGTCATGGCCAGCGACTCAAACACGCTCATGCCCGACTTGACCATGGCCACGCCCGTCATCAGGCCCCAGGCCGCGATACCGAGCGCTTGGGGGGCGAGCTCATGGAGCCCGACTTTGAATTCGGGGTGCTGGTAGAGCCTGCGTTGCCAAAACATCAGGCAACCCGCTGAGAGGGATGCGGCTCAAAGCATTGACCCGCTGTGATGGCAAAACCATGCAAGAAATCGCCCGCATTCAAGCGCTTGCCCCCTGCGCGCTGCAGCTCGGTCACACACAGCACGCCTTGGCCGCAGGCCACGCGCACGCCATGCGCGTCGGCACTCAACACCGTGCCCGGGGCGATGTTGGGGTGCGTCACGTTCTCCACTGTCGCGCGCCACAGTTTGATGATGTCTGCCCCGAGTTGCGCCGAGGCGGCGGGGAAGGGATTGAAAGCACGCACGCGACGGTCAATCTCATCCGCCGATTGACACCAATTCACGGCGGCTTCGGTTTTGTCGATTTTGTGGGCGTAGGTGATGCCCGCTAGCGGCTGCTGCACAGGGCGCAAGTTGCCCGCCTGTGCATCGGCCAAAGCGCGCACCACCAGCGCCGCGCCCATGTAAGCCAAGCGGTCGTGCAGTGAGGCCGTGGTGTCGTCAGGCGCCAAGTCAAGTGCATCGCTCAGCAGCATGTCGCCCGTGTCCAGGCCCGCATCCATTTGCATGATCACCACGCCCGTTCGCGCATCCCCCGCCTCAATGGCGCGGTGAATGGGTGCAGCGCCGCGCCAGCGTGGCAAGAGCGAGGCATGAATATTCAAACAGCCCAAGCGAGGCGCGTCCAGCGCCCACTGCGGCAAGATGAGGCCGTAGGCGGCCACCACCATCACGTCGGCCTTCGCCTGCGCGATGGCAGCTTGTGCAGCGGTCGCGTCATCGGGGTATTTGCCATCGAATCGCAAGCTCAAAGGCTGCGCCACGGGAAGGTGGTGCTGCACGGCCAGTTGCTTGACCGCGGACGCTTGCAGCTTCATGCCGCGACCAGCCGGGCGGTCGGGCTGGGTCAGCACGAGGGGCACGGTGTGGCCAGCGGCCAAAATTTGGCCCAAGGCCACGGCTGCAAATTCGGGCGTGCCAGCAAAGATGACCCGAAGTGAATCACGCATCGTCGCGCAAAGCTTTGAGTAGTTTGGTTTTGATGCGGTTGCGCTTCAGCGGCGAGAGGTGCTCCACAAACACCTTGCCCATCAAATGGTCGAGCTCGTGCTGAATGCACACGGCGAGCAAACCTTCTGCCTCGATGGTGCGCTCTTGGCCGTGCTCATCGAGCGCTTTGACCTTGACCTGCGTGGCGCGTTCGACGCCGTCGTAAATGCCAGGCACTGACAAGCAGCCTTCTTCGCCTTTGACGCGCACCTCACTCATCCAAGTGATTTCGGGGTTGATCAAAACGATGGGCTCGTCACGCTCTTCGGAGGTGTCGATCACCACCAAGCGCTCATGCACATCCACTTGTGTGGCGGCCAAGCCAATGCCATTTGCGTCGTACATGGTTTCCAACATGTCGGCAATTAAGGTCTTGATGCGCGCGTCAATGTCTTTGACGGGTTTGGCGACGGTCTGGAGCTTGGGGTCGGGGAATCGGAGGATGTCTAACTTGGGCATGGCAATATTGTCTCCGCTTTTGAAGTTTTCGACCTTTGGCACCGCCTAGACATGACCGCCCTCCTGACAATGTTTTTCACATGCCACCGGAGGATCACATGGACAAGGACGAGTTGCGCGCTTGGCTGCGCCTGAGCATGACAGACGGCATTGGCAACGATGCGGCGCGGCGACTGTTGGCTTGCTTTGGCAGCCCGCAAGCGGTGTTTGACCAATCCGAAACCGCACTGGCCCACATCGTCACCCCTGCACAGACCCACGCCCTCCTGACAGCCCCCCACGACTTGGCGGTGCAATGTGTGCGCACCCAGCAGTGGCTGCTGCACCAGCCCGATTCGCACGAGCATGCGCTGTGGACACTGGGCGACGCGCACTACCCCAGCGCGCTGCTGCAACTGGCGGACCCGCCACTGATGCTTTATGTGGCGGGTCAAACGCAGCAGAGCTTGGGCTACGCCGTGGCCGTCGTCGGCAGCCGCAATCCCACGCCGCAGGGCGCGCAAACCGCCGAGCAGTTTGGCCAAGCCCTCAGCGCGGCAGGCCTGTGCGTGGTGTCGGGTTTGGCACTCGGTGTGGATGGCGCGGCGCACGCGGGCGCCTTGCGCGGTGGCATCAGCCACACGCATTGGCACACCGTGGCCGTGGTGGGCACGGGGCTGGACCGCGTCTACCCGCGCCAACACCAAGCCTTGGCCAAGCAGATCGCGCTGCATGGCCTGCTGATCAGCGAATACCCCTTGGGCACACCGCCACTGGCGCACCACTTTCCCAAACGCAACCGTCTCATCGCGGCACTGGGTTTGGGCACCTTGGTGGTCGAAGCGGCCCTGAAGTCGGGCTCACTCATCACCGCCAAGATGGCCTTGGACCTCAACCGCGAAGTGCTGGCCATTCCAGGCTCCATCCACGCCACACAGTCGCACGGCTGCCATGCGCTCATTCGCCAAGGGGCCAAGCTGGTCGAAAACGCGCAAGACGTGCTGGAGGAGTTGCAGCTCGCGCCAACCCAGCCAGTCAATTTATTTGCCCAGACCTCAGAGGACGAGAATGCGCAGACGTCCCACGAGGCGCACCCCTTGCTGATTCACCTGGGCTTTGCCCCAGTGAGCCTAGACGCCTTGCAAGCGCGCTGCGGCCTAGACACCGCGGCACTGCAAGCGCAATTGTTCACGTTGGAGCTAGACGGGGTGGTG
>JAVLFR010000268.1:0-12266 GCA_046052785.1 Limnohabitans sp.
ACCGAGTTCTACACACGCTTAGGCGCGGACGAACGCTTGTATGCCAAGTACAAAGGGATTGACGTGGCCCACTTGAATGACGAACAAAAACATGCTCACACCCTGGCCATGCGTAACTTTGTGTTGTCGGGTGCTGAACTGCAGGGTGCAGCCAAAGCACGCTTTGCCGCCATTCAAGAGCGCCAAGCCGAGGTGAGCCAAAAGTTCAGCGAAAACGTCCTCGACGCCACTGACCAATGGTCGGCGATCGTCACCACCGACGAGTTGGCCGGCGTGCCCGATGATGTGGTACACACCACACGCGCAGCGGCCGAGAAGGAGGGTGTGGCAGGCCACAAGTTGAATTTGAAAATGCCTTGCTACCTGCCCATCATGCAGTTTGCCCACAGCTCGGCCTTGCGCGAAACGCTCTATCGCGCTTACGCCACACGCGCCTCAGACCAATCTGAAGCGGTGCAAAACGGCAAAACCGATCAAGACAACACACCGTGGGTGAAAGAAATTTTGGCCTTGCGCCAAGAAGAAGCCCAGCTCTTGGGTTATGCCAACTTTGCCGAGGTCTCGTTGGCTGCCAAGATGGCCCAGTCGCCCGCTGAGGTGATGGGTTTTTTGCGCGATTTGGCCCAACGCGCCCGCCCCTATGCGGATAAAGACGTGACTGAGATGCGGGCGTTTGCGGCCGAACACCTCCAGTTGCCCAACCCCCAGCCTTGGGATTGGCCGTACATCAGCGAAAAGCTCAAAGAAGCGCGCTATGCCTTTAGCGAGCAAGAAGTCAAACCGTATTTCACCGCGCCCAAAGTGTTGGCGGGCTTGTTCAAAATTGTGGAAACTTTGTTTGAAGTGGCCATTCGTCGAGACAGCGCGCCGGTGTGGCACCCCGCCGTGGAGTTTTACCGCATAGAGCGTGGTGGGCAGCTTGTCGGCCAGTTCTACCTCGACCCAGGCGCTCGCGCAGGCAAACGTGGTGGCGCGTGGATGGACGATGTGCGTGCCCGCTGGTTGCGCCCCGACACAGGCACTTTGCAAACACCCGTGGCACACCTGGTGTGCAACTTCGCCGAGGGCGTGGGCGGCAAGCCCCCACTGCTGACCCACGATGACGTCATCACGCTGTTTCACGAATGCGGTCACGGTTTGCACCACATGCTCACACAAGTCAACGAGCGTGATGTGTCAGGCATCAGCGGTGTGGAGTGGGACGCGGTGGAGTTGCCCAGCCAGTTCATGGAAAACTTCTGCTGGGAGTGGAGTGTGCTGCGCCACATGACCGCCCATGTGGACACAGGCGAGCCCTTGCCGCGCGAGTTATTCGACAAAATGTTGGCTGCAAAAAACTTCCAAAGTGGTTTGCAAACCCTGCGCCAAATTGAGTTTTCTTTGGTGGACATGCAGCTTCACTCGGACGCAGACAAAGCCCAAGACTTTATGCAAGTCTTGCGCGATGTGCGCACCGAAGTGGCCGTTCTGCCCAGCCCTGTTTGGGGCCGCACGCTGCACACCTTCAGTCATATTTTTGCAGGCGGCTATGCCGCGGGTTATTACAGCTACAAATGGGCCGAGGTGCTGAGCGCCGATGCCTACGCCGCCTTTGAAGAAACCGCAGGCGCTGACGGGGAGCCCAGCATTGAGACTGGCCGTCGTTACCGCGAAACCATTCTAGAAGTAGGCGGCAGCCGCCCTGCAATGGCATCTTTCAAGGCATTCCGAGGTCGTGAACCTCAGCTCGATGCGTTGCTGCGTCACCAAGGCATGGCCCAGGTTTAACTTTTCAAAACGTCAAGGTCTTCACGCCCTGAGAGGTGCCCAGCAAACAGACCTGCGCTTTTTGGTGGGCAAACACACCGACCGTGACCACGCCCGGCCACTGGCTGACGTCGGTTTCAAACTGCAGGGGATCAGTGATTGTCAAACCCGTCACATCCACAATGTGTTGGCCGTTGTCGGTGACCAGCGGCCGACCGTCTTTCAAGCGCACTTTGGCCACACCACCCATCGCCACGAACTGACGCATGACCCGAGCGGCCGCCATGGGGATCACTTCGACAGGCAACGGGAAAGCACCCAGTACGTCCACCAATTTGCTTTCGTCCGCAATGCACACAAACATTTTTGACTGAGCGGCCACAATTTTTTCGCGGGTCAAGGCAGCACCGCCGCCTTTGACCATATGGCCTTGGTGGTCGATTTCGTCTGCCCCATCGATATAGACCGACAAGCTTTGCACATCGGCGGCCTCAAACACGGGAATGCCCAAGGCTCGCAAACGCTCGGTGGAAGCCAGCGAACTTGACACTGCGCCTTTGATGACGTCTTTCATCGTGGCCAAAGCATCAATGAATTTATTCACCGTCGAGCCTGTGCCCACGCCCACCACCTCGCCTGGCACCACATATTGCAGGGCGGCTTGACCCACCAAGGTTTTCAATTCATCTTGAGACAAAGCGGCCTCAGGTGTGGGTGTGTTCATGGGCGAAAATCCGTGGGTTCTATGAAAGTTTGAGATTATCCATGTCGTTGTTGCCTTATTCCCTCGCCCGTCCATTTCTCTTTGCTTGTGATCCAGAAACCGCCCATGAACACACGCTGGCCGTGTTGGCCCGCACGCAAAACACGCCGCTGGCTTGGGCCTATCGCCAAACACGCGTGCAAGACCCAGTGCAACTGGCGGGTCTGACTTTTCCCAACCGCGTGGGCCTGGCGGCGGGCTTGGACAAGAACGCTCGCTGCATCGATGGTTTGGCTGCCATGGGTTTTGGTTTTGTTGAAGTAGGCACCGTCACGCCCAAAGGCCAGCCTGGCAACCCCCAACCCCGCATGTTCCGGCTGCCCCAAGCCCATGCGTTGATCAACCGTCTTGGCTTTAACAACGACGGCTTGGAGGCCTTCTTGTCCAATGTGAAGCTGGCGAAGTTTCGCAGCAAGACCCCCCAGCTAGGTGGCACACCCATGCTCTTGGGCCTGAACATTGGCAAGAACGCAGCCACACCGATTGAGCAGGCTGGCGACGACTACCTCATGGCTCTCGACGGCGTCTACCCGCACGCCGACTACGTGACGGTCAACATCTCGAGCCCGAACACCAAAAACCTGCGCGAGCTGCAAAGCGACACCGCGCTCGACGCCCTCATTGGCACACTCGCCAAACGCCGCGTCGAACTGGCGCGGCAACACAACAAACACGTGCCCCTGTTCCTCAAAATTGCACCAGATTTGGACTCCGACCAAGTGGAGGTGATTGCTGCCACCCTCAAGCGTTACTGTGTGCACGAAGGCACGGCCTCATGGGGTGTCATTGCAACAAATACAACAATCACCCGCGACGCCGTGCAAGGCATGGCGCACGCCGATGAAACCGGCGGTCTTTCGGGCGCGCCTGTGTTTGAGAAAAGCAATGCCGTGATCCGCCAGTTGCGGGCCGCCATGGGCACTGACTTTCCCATCATCGGGGTGGGCGGCATTTTGAGTGGGGCTGATGCCGTGGCCAAAATCCAAGCGGGGGCGGATGTGGTGCAAATTTACACCGGCCTCATCTACAAGGGCCCTGCCTTGGTGAAAGAGGCGGCCCTGGCGATGCGCGACTGCGCCAAACTGCCAAGGCCTCAAACAAATACAGTGCGATAACCTTCAAAGCGCTTGGACCAATACCCATTGCTCAATCGCTCGGTTTTGACGCCCGTTTTTTCATTGGCGGCATGCACAAATTTGCCATCGCCAATGAAGATACCCACATGCGAAAACGCGCTGCCCAGCGTGTTAAAAAAAACCAAATCACCCGGATGCGCGTCTTTGGCATCAATGGGTTTAGCAAGGCTGGCGATTTGTGCGGCACTGCCTTTGAGCGAGATTCCTGCTGACTCTTTGTAGACAAAGCTGACAAGCCCCGAACAATCAAACCCGGTGTGCAACTTTTTGCCGCCATAGGTGTAACCACGGTCAAGCATGGCCATCGCCTGCATCACGATGTCATGTCGTTTGGCGGGGTTGTTTGGAAAGCTTGGCAATGGGGGTGCTGGGGGCACAAACCGTCCCGGTGACGTTGAGCAGGCATAGAGCCAAGGCACCACGCAAACGCCAAGAAACAAGCGTTTATTCATACTGACCACTTTACCGCAAGGCCCTCAACACGGCGTCGCCAATAGCCAGAGAACTGGTGAGGCCCGGCGACTCAATGCCGAATAAATTGACCAAGCCCTTGACCCCATGGATCGCCGGACCTTGAATGCAAAAATCTGCGGCAGCCTCTAATGGCCCAGAAATTTTCGGGCGAATCCCCGCATAGCCTGCCTGCAAGGCCCCATCTGCCAAAGCAGGCCAGTACTTGCGCACCTCGGTGTAAAAGACCTGTTCGTGCGCAGGCGATACCCTCAAATCCGTCGGGTCGTCGACCCACTGAACGTCGGGACCAAATTTGGCTTGGCCGCCAAGATCAAGGGTCAAGTGAACGCCCAAGCCTGCAGCTTCTGGCACAGGGTAAATCAAGCGAGAAAAAGGGGACTTGCCCGACAGCGTGAAGTAATTGCCTTTGGCAAAAAATGCCGTGGGCAAATGGTCTTTGTGCAACCCCTCAAACTTGCTGGCAAGCCATGGCGCGGTCAAACCTGTTGCATTCACCACCGTTTGGGCCAACAGCTCTGAGCCGTCTGACATGCGCAAAACGATGCCCTCATGACGGCAAACCGCACCAGCCACGGTGGAATTCAAGGCGACGATGCCACCCCCATTCTCAAAGTCGCCTTGCAAGCTGAGCATCAAGGCATGGCTGTCCACAATGCCCGTGCTGGGTGAGTGCAAGGCGGCCACACAATGCAAGGCAGGCTCCATGGCTCTGGCTTGTTCTGCACTGAGCATGACCACGTCGGTCACGCCATTGGCGTGGGCTTTTTGCAAAACATGTTCAAGCGCTGGCAATTGACTGGCCTGGGTGGCCACGATCAATTTGCCGCAGCGCTGGTGTGCGACACCGCGCTCGGACGCGTAGGCGTAGAGCATTTCGCGGCCTTGCACACACAGCTGGGCCTTGAGTGAGCCTTGGGGGTAGTAAATCCCTGCGTGAATCACCTCGCTGTTGCGCGAACTCGTGCCTGTGCCAATCGCATCTGCCGCCTCGAGCACCAACCACTCGCGCGCATCTGCAGGCGCCGACTGAATCAGCGCTCTGGCAACAGCCAAACCCACCACACCCGCGCCAATGACGACCCCATCCACCTTGTCCAAAGCATTCTCCTCGTCGTTAGAACCCCGATTAGAACCTGAACACAGGCAGCCACGCCATGAAAAACGGCTCCCGAAGGAGCCGTTTCAGTAGTTTTGGAAAACCTTAAAAATTAACGCTTCTTGGCAGCAGGCTTGGCAGCGGTTGACTTCAAAGCGGTTTCCGTCAGATTTTTATAGTTGGCTTCAGCCACGTCTGTGGCTTGCTTGACTGCTTTTTGCACAGATTCCAAGGCGTTGTTACCGGCGGCAACCGCTGTTTTGAATGCGGCCACAGCAGTTTCAGAGCCCGCAGGTGCGTTTTTGGCGGCGGTGTCCACCATGTCGTGAAAAGCTTGTTGAACTTGCGCCACTTGAGATTCCACGTGACCTTGGAAATGCGACTGTGTGCCAGTCGCGATTTCAAGCAAATGACGGTTGTAAGCCACGGCTTTTTCAGCCAAAGGTTGGAACAAGCTCGCTTGCAGCGCCAACAACTCTTGGGCATCTTTCACGCTCAAGGCAGCGTGTGTGTGCTGTTGCGAATCGGCCAAAGTGCTTTTGGCGGCTGCCAAGTTCAATTCGATGAGTTGCTCCACACCAGAAAAAGCCTTGGTGGTCAAACCCACCAAAGTTTCCAAGTTGGCTTTGTTCGCGGCGATGACTTGTTCAGGGGTTAACGTCATTTCAAATCTCCATATATAAAATTATCAAACTGCCCTGTATCCTGCCGACGGCCGAATTTATGTTGCAGTGCAGCACATATTCTAGAGTTAAGCATTACCCTGATAGGATTTTTGCGCCGAAATGGTGCGCAATTAGAGCCGGCAGACTAAATACAGCTAAAGCCTAATGAGATGCGTGTGCCCAGTGGTCTTGCCAGACGGCTTTGTAGCGCTGCGCAAGCGCCACAGACTTCAAAATCAGAAAGTTCTCCGCATTTCGACTGGCCGCTGAATGGGTGAAATTAAAACTGCCCGTGATCACCACCGCGTCGTCTATCACCATGACCTTGTTGTGGGCGATGGCATGCATGCCATCTTGGCGTACCGCAATTTGCGCATGCTCCAGCAGCTTGATCACCTCGCCATTGGTGCTTAAACTTTTTTGGTCAAGTAACACAAGCACCCTGACACCGCGTTGGTGCGCGCTGATTAAGGCTTTTGCAATCCCTTTGTGGGTAAAACCATAAGCCTGGACCAACACCTCTTGCTCACTCGCCTCGATGGCGTTCACGATCGCTGACGTGGCCTGAGACGGCGGCGTGAAGTACACCCCCAGTACTTCTGCGGTAATAACCTCTGTTTGCGCAGCCCAGTTGGCTGGAGCCGCAAGACATGCTGAAATCAAGAGCAGAGAAATCGAGAAGAACTTAAAAAGTTTCATAGTCTCGATGCTAAACCGCATATTAAAAAAATATCGACTTTGACGGGTGTGTGACAGTCAGGCTAGGCCACAGCAGTTAAAGTGATTTCGCTTTGAAAACAAACCCCGCACACCTTCACGCCCTATCGCCCACCACCCGTCATGCGATTTTTTTGCTGTCGCTGGCCACTTTCGCAAGCATGGCCTTGCAACGCATATGCGATCCCATGCTGCCGGAGTTGTCACGCGTCTTTGCAGCGCCGATTGGCGAGGCCTCGCACGTCATCTCATTTTTTGCCATCACATATGGCTTGATGCAGTTGTTTTATGGGCCCGTGGGAGACCGATATGGGAAATACCGTGTGGTCATGCTCGCCACCATGGGCTGCGGTGTGGGCAGTTTATTTTCGGCATTCAGTTCCGATTTGCCCTTTTTGGTGGCCACCCGTATCGGCACTGCGTTGGCTGCCGCCGCCATCATTCCACTTTCGTTGGCTTGGGTCGGTGATGTGGTGCCTTACGAACACCGACAAGAAACTTTGGCTCGCGTGGGTCTGGGCACCATGCTGGGAATCGCGAGCGGCCAGCTGTTTGGCGGTTTGCTGACTGACACACTGGGCTGGCGTTGGGCATTTGCTGTGATGGCCGCTGTTTTTGCCACTGTCAGTCTTTTGCTGTGGCGGCAAATGTCAAAACTCAAGCCTTTGACAAACCAAGACCATGTGCCTTTGGGTTTCTTTAGCCAACTCCAACAAGTCGCTCATAACCCTTGGGCGCGAACCTTTTTAAGCCTGGCCCTGGTCGAAGGTGCCACGGTGTTTGGCGTGTTGGCGGTGACGGCCGCGCACTTGCACCAAGTGCATCACATTTCACTCACTTTGGCAGGCGGCACGGCGGCGCTCTTTGGTTTGGGCGGTATGACTTATATGGCCACCGCCAAAATCACCATTCGTCGCTTGGGTGAAGCGGGCTTAGCCCGATATGGGGGAACTGGATTTGCTTGCGCATTTTTGGTGATTGCTTTTTCACCATGGTGGCAAACCGCTGTACCCGCTTGTTTTGTGGCGGGTTTCAGTTTTGCCATGTTTCACAACACCATGCAGGCCAAAGCGACGCAATTGCTTCCCAAAGCGCGCGCCACAGGTGTCACCTTGTTTGCTGGTTTTATGTTTTTCGGTCAATCCTTGGGGGTGCTGGTCTTGGCTGAACTCTTTAGCCACTTCAACTCGCCCATGATTTTGGGCGCAGATGCTATCGTGGTTTGGGTGCTGGGCATGTATTTGTCAAACGCCATTGCCAAGCGCAACGCCACACAGGCTGACCACGCTTAACATTAGCCCTATGACTCAAGACATCGAACTTCTCGCACAACAACTCGAACAACACCCAGACTACCGCGTGCTGCGCCGACTCGTGCCGGGCCGTGTGTTCACCACACCCGCTCCAGGTCAAAAGCTCAGCAAAGGGGTGGTACTCGACACTGAGACCACGGGCTTTGACGTGACCGCTGACCGCGTGATTGAACTGGGCATGCTGGCTTTTGAATTCGACCCCCTCACAGGCGTGATCTACCGCGTGGTGGATGTGTTGGACGAGTTGGAAGATCCAGGCTTTCCCATCCCACCTGCCACAACTGCCGTGCACCACATCACCGACGACATGGTGAAGGGTCAACACATTGACGACGCCCGCGTTGCGGAATTTTTGTCTCACGTGGAAGTTGTGATTGCGCACAATGCGGCTTTCGATCGCCCCTTTGTAGAGGCCCGTTGGCCACTTTTTGAAAAGCTCAACTGGGCTTGCAGCATCAAAGACATCGACTGGCGCGAAGAGGGGTTTGGCTCAGCCAAGTTGGAATACTTGCTCAGCACCCAAGGCTATTTTTACGAGGCTCACCGTGCCGAGGCTGACTGCTGGGCGCTGTTAGAACTCCTCAACCAAGTGCTGCCGCAAAGCCAGCAAACCGCCCTGCTCGCGGTACTGTTGACCTTGAACAAGCCTCAGCAAAAAGTCCACGCCCTCAACTCACCTTTTGAGACCAAAGACAAACTCAAAGCGCGCAACTACCGATGGTCTGCCGAACTGCGTTGCTGGAGCCGCGTGGTGGCAGGTGAGCCTGAAATGAAACAAGAATTGGAATGGCTCAAACACCATGTTTATGCAGGCCGCACAGCACGCGTGGAGCTAGAAACTACGGGGGGCAAAGTGCGCTACTCGAGTCGACAAGGACAAAAAGAAATGGTCACGCTTTGATCCCGTAATGGGAGGGCATGGGCCAGCCCACAAAACAAAAAAACCAGGCTAACCTGGCTTTTTTGTCTTAGTAGCTCACCGGCTGCCAAGGGACTTGGCACGTTGCCACGTTGGGATAGTACTGTTGCGCGGTGGGACAGAAATAGGCCACGCGGCTAGGCGCAAGATATTGCTGCTGAACGACAACAGGTGCGGCATAGCTCGGGGTGCTGGCCGCGTAAAGAACGCCACCGACCAAAGCGGCGCCCAGCACGGGGGCCAGCCAATGGGGACTAGAACCGCGGTAATTTTGGCTATATCCATGGCCACCGTAATGACCCCCGAAATTTTGGCTATAGCCGTGGCCGCCATGTCGACCGCCGCCGTGGCCACCATTGCCCCGACCGTCGGCTTGCGCAGGCAACACCACAACAAAGACCAACAAAGAAGCTAACAAGGCAGAAAGGCGTTTCATAGCACACTCACTTTGAAAAAAGGTATACCTTCAACGCGGTAACTGCCGAGGCGGATGACAGATTTACAAACCCAGCGCAGCGGCGAACAAACCCACCACACACAGCAAACCCAACAGCCAAAATAAAGAGCGCCAACTGGCTTTGTCGATCACGTAACACACGATGAAGCCCACCCGTGCTGCCACAAATACCAGGGCATAGATATCGATGCGTGCGGCATCAACCTGCGCCAAGCTTGCGATGATCACGCCCGCCGCAAAAAAAGCAAAAGCCTCAAAGCTGTTGGCTTGCGCCGCATTGGCACGTGCACGAAAACCCGTTTGTTGCGCCAGCCATTGACGCGGGTTGTGGTTGTCAAAGTTTTGAAACCCCCACTTCGCCACCATGGCGCACACATAGGGTAACAAGCCTGCAAGCAAGACACAGAAATAAGCTTTGTTCATCGCATCACCACCATCCAAGGCGTGGGACAGGTTTGCACCACGGGAAAATATTGGCCATAGTCCTGGCAGTAATACGCCTCCACAGGGGCTGGCACAGGTTGTCCATTCATCCATTGTGTGGGGGCTGGGTTGTTCATGATCACAGCCGGTGGGCTGGTGATGATGACGGTTGATGGCTGCACGGGGCGAGACAAATAAAGGGTTGTGCCCACCATGGCCCCGCCCACCAAAGCGGGCCCCCATAAATAGTTACCTCGGTAATTTCCACCGCCATAGCCACGGTAGCCGCCATAGGGACCATGCGCCATGGCCACGCTGGCGGATGCAGCGAGCAGCACCCCAAAGCCCAATGCGCGAAATTTAGAAGTCATGTGTCGATCTCTTGTTGTTGACGTGTCGATTGTGGACTAACCATGTCGAGCGTTCATCACATTTTCCAAAGCCAAGGCCACCCGCGCCAAATGTGCATCTTGGCCTGCTAAGCCAGACACCATCAAGCCTACAGGCAAATCTCCAGCCGCATGACAAGGCAGGCTCCACGCGCAGCCGTTCATGTAGTTGATGGCTGCTGGGTTGCGCAGCAACAAACGGTTGACCTTGAAAAAAGCCTCATCATCTTTAAGCAAAGGCTCAGTCAAGGGCGCGACGATGGGTACCGTGGGGCAAAGCAGGGCGTCATAGCCCTGAAGCGTTTGATGGGCATCTGCCATCCATGCATGGCGGCGGTTGAGGAGCGCTAAGTAGTCATGTGCACTGATGCCTTGGCCTAGCATCATGCGGGCCACCACGCGGGGATCAATTTGGTGGGCACCGCGCGCCAAACGCGCCTGGTGCGCAGCGTAGCCCTCGATGGGCGAAAAACCTGCAGGCAGGCTGAGGGTGGCAATGTCACCTAGGCCTTTGAACGGTATGTCCACCACTTGCGCACCTGCCTGGCTGATGAGGCCCAGGGTTCGCGCAAAAGCTTGGGCCACGCTAGCGTCCACATCGTCCAACATCAAAGTTTGCGGCACAGCAAAACGCAAACCGCGCAAGCTGATCGCATCAGTTGGCAAGGGCTGCTGCGACAGCACGGCATCCACCGCCAAACAAGCCCGCACCGAGCGTGTGATGCTGCCCACGGTGTCCAAGGTACGCGACAGTTCCATGACGCCTGTGCAAGGAATACGCGCTTGCGTGCTCTTGTAGCCCACCAACCCACACAGTGCGGCAGGGATGCGAATAGAGCCCCCTGTGTCTGTGCCAATGCCCACCTCGGCAAGCCCCAAAGCCACCGACACCGCAGCGCCCGACGACGAACCACCAGGCACTCGTGCCTGTGCTGGATCCGCAGGGTTGGCAGGCGTGCCGTGATGGGGGTTGATGCCCACGCCAGAGAACGCAAACTCACTCATATTGGTTTTGCCCAGCACCACCGCACCTGCTTCGCGCAAGCGTTGCAGCACGGGGGCGTCCTGCTGGGCAGGCGGCTCACCTGCGCACACCACGCCACCCGCCATTGTGGTCTCGCCCGCCACATCTATGTTGTCTTTGAGGGTGAGGCACACGCCGTGTAACGGCCCAAGGTTGCGGCCGGCTTGGGCCTGAGCATCGCAGTCTTGCGCAGAGGTGCGGGCAGCATCGGCGTCAAGCTGCGTGAACACATGTTGCGCGGCGCTAGTGGCGGCGCCTGCTAACGCAAGCGCCACGCGTTGAGTCGCTGTGGTGGAGGTATCAAAACAGTCTTGGGTCATGCAGTGAATTCTGCCCGATTACCCTTTGCGAAGTTCAGCACTTCGTGGGCGTGCTAGCCTTAGTTGTTATGAAAACGCTAACCGCCACCCCCTCGCCAGAACTCACGATGTATTACGACGGACAGTGCCCGTTGTGCGTGGCCGAGGTGGATTTCTTGCAAAGCCGCAATGCGCATGGCCAATTGGCCTTTGTGGACGTCACCCAAACTGGCTTTGAAGCTGCAAACCACAACATCTCTTGCGAAGCCGCCATGGCGCAGATTCATGGTCGCACGGCCGACGGCCAAATTCTGGTGGGTGTTCCGGTATTTGCATTGGCTTACAAACTGGCCAACCTGCCCACTTTGGCCTGGCTTTTGTCACGCCGCTGGCTCATGCCAGCGCTGCAACCCGCTTACAGACTGTTTGCCAAACACCGCCAAGCCATCTCCAAGCGCATTGGCCCGAGTGTTTTGAAGTTTTCGAAGCGATTTATGCGCTGATTTTTGGGGTTTTTGAGCCCAGCTGCTCAGAACGGTTGATAAATTTGCGAAAATAGCCTCTTTGCCTCCAGAAGTAAAACGCATGTCACGCCCAGAAAAAACAGAAATCTCCAACGACGGTTTGCGCTACAAATCGAAAAAAGGCGGTTCCCCCTTCGAAGGCCTCGGCCGCACTGGCGACACCATGAGCTGCATCAAGTGCGGCGTTCACAAGCCTCGCAACAACGGTTCATTCAAACGCATCTTGGGTTCATCCATGTTTGTGTGTTTTGACTGCAGCCCACCGAAAAAAGAAGCTGACCCAGCTGCTGCAGCTGCACCCATGGCAGCGACCAAGGAAAA
>JAVLFR010000269.1:0-3734 GCA_046052785.1 Limnohabitans sp.
GAGATCTACACTTATGCGATCGTCGGCAGCGTCAGATGTGTATAAGAGACAGGTTCAAACTCCCCGTGTTCACCTTTGTGGATACGCCGGGCGCCTACCCCGGCATCGATGCCGAAGAGCGCAGCCAGTCCGAAGCGATTGGCCGCAATATTTTTGAAATGGCCCAACTCGAAGTGCCCATCATCACCTCCATCATTGGTGAAGGTGGTTCGGGAGGTGCTTTGGCCATCAGCGTGGCTGACCAAGTGTTGATGTTGCAGTACTCGGTTTACTCGGTCATCAGCCCTGAAGGGTGTGCGTCGATTTTGTGGAAAACCTCAGACCGCGCCGAAGACGCGGCTGAACAATTGGGCATCACCGCGCATCGACTCAAAGCCTTGGGCCTGGTTGACAAAATTGTCAATGAGCCCGTAGGTGGCGCCCACCGCGACCCCAAGCAAATGGCGGCGCAACTCAAGCGTGGTTTGAACGATGCCTGGCGTCAAGTGAGTGACCTCAAGGTCAAAGAGTTGCTCGACAAGCGTTATGAGCGTCTACAGAGCTATGGCCGTTTCACCGACACCAAAGCTGACGCCCGCTAATTTCCCCTCGCTGGATGCGCTCCAGCACCTTGGCGCCTTTGCCGTCGCGTTGAGTGGCGGGGCCGATTCCACTGCTCTACTCGTTGCCTGTGCCACGCGCTGGCCAGACAAGGTGCATGCGGTGCATGTCCACCACGGCTTGCAAGCGGCGGCAGATGGTTTTGAGGCGCACTGCGTGGCGCTGTGTCAACGCTTGCAAGTGCCGCTGGTGGTGCAACGCGTCAGTGCCACCCCTGCCGCTGGCGAAAGCCCAGAAGATGCGGCCCGTCAAGCCCGCTACCGTGCCTTGGCCGAAGCCCTGCACAGCCACTGGGATAGGCAAATCTCACACATCGCTTTGGCCCAACACGCAGACGACCAAGCTGAAACTTTGCTGCTGGCGCTCTCGCGCGGCGCGGGCTTGCCTGGCCTGGCCTGCATGCCCGCAGTGGCACTGCGGCAAGGGGTGACTTATCACCGTCCTTGGCTCGAGGTGCCTGGGCTTGTTTTGCGCGAGGCCTTGCAAGCTGCAGGCGAGACGTGGGTCGACGACCCCACCAACACCGACACACGCTACACACGCAATTTGATTCGTGCCAAGGTGTTGCCCGTGATTGCGCAAGCCTTTCCCTCGTTCAGGCAAACCTTTGCGCGCAGTGCCTCGCATGCGGCGCAAGCGCAAGTGCTGTTGCACGAAGTGGCCGAACAAGATTTACAACGGGTCGGTATGCCGCCTGCGATCCAAGGCTTGCAGCAACTCAGTGCGGCACGTCAATCGAATGTGTTGCGTCATTGGCTGGCACTTGAACATTCCCAAGCCAGTGCGGCCCAACTGCACGCCTTGCAGGTGCAGGTGACGGCATGCACCACACGGGGGCACCAGATCGACATCAAGGTCGGGCGAGGTTTTGTGCGGCGCGATGGAGCGGTGTTGCGTTGCTACAATCTTTAGGCTTTTTGCCCATAACACAACAGTTTTAAAGAAATATGGCATTGATTGTTCATAAATACGGTGGCACGTCGATGGGCTCGACAGAGCGCATCCGTAACGTCGCCAAGCGCGTGGCCAAGTGGGCCCGTGCCGGTCACCAACTGGTGGTCGTTCCTTCCGCCATGAGCGGCGAGACCAACCGTTTGCTCGGTCTTGCCAAAGAATTGGCACCCGCCAAAGCCGATTCAGCCTACAACCGCGAACTCGATATGTTGGCCGCCACAGGTGAGCAAGCGTCTTCTGCCCTGTTGGCCATTGCGCTGCAAGCCGAAGGTCAGCCATCGGTGAGCTATGCAGGCTGGCAAGTGCCTATTCGCACCAACAACGCCTACACCAAAGCGCGCATCGAGTCGATTGACGACACCCGCGTGCGCGCCGATTTGGAGGCGGGCAAGGTGGTCATCATCACCGGCTTTCAAGGCAAAGACGAACACGACAACATCACCACTTTGGGGCGTGGTGGCTCTGACACCTCGGCGGTGGCGGTGGCGGCTGCGCTCAAAGCCAAGGAGTGTTTGATTTACACCGACGTCGATGGTGTCTACACCACAGACCCCCGCGTGGTGCCTGAAGCCCGACGCTTAGAAACCCTGTGCTTTGAAGAGATGCTGGAGATGGCCTCTTTGGGTAGCAAAGTTTTGCAAATTCGCTCGGTTGAGTTTGCTGGTAAATACAAGGTGCCGCTGCGCGTGTTGTCCAGCTTCACCGATTGGGATATTGACATCGACGAAGAAGCCAAATCAGGCACGTTGATCACCTTTGAGGAAGACGAAAAAATGGAACAAGCAATCGTATCGGGCATCGCATTCAACCGCGATGAAGCCAAAATTTCTGTGGTCGGTGTGCCCGACAAACCAGGCATCGCTTACCAAATTTTGGGCGCGGTGGCGGATGCCAATATTGAAGTGGACATGATCATCCAAAACATCAGCAAAGACGGCAAAACCGACTTCAGCTTCACGGTGCACCGCAACGACTTTGCGCGCACCACCGACTTGCTCAAAGACAAAGTGATGCCAGCGCTGGGCGCAGCCGATGTGTTGGGCGACACCAAGATTTGCAAAGTGTCCATCGTGGGCATCGGCATGCGCAGCCATGTCGGCGTGGCCAGCAAGATGTTTCGCTGCCTGAGCGAAGAGGGCATCAACATCCAAATGATTTCCACCTCTGAGATCAAAACCTCGGTGGTGATTGATGAAAAGTACATGGAGCTGGCGGTGCGCGCTTTGCACAAAGCGTTCGATTTGGAGCAGCCCCATCTCTGAGGTTCGTGCATAATATGCACCAGCTGGAAACGTGACCGAGTGGCCGAAGGTGCTCCCCTGCTAAGGGAGTATGGGGTGTAGAGCCTCATCGAGGGTTCGAATCCCTCCGTTTCCGCCAGCTATCAAGCAAAGACGCCCCTCACGGGGCGTTTTTCATTTCTACCCACCAACTTACCCGCCATTAATTAATATCTTTTTTCTTTTATTTTATGACCGCAAAACTGGGTTGAAGCTTTTCAAGCTGTGTGCACACATTCTAAGTGTTAGCAGCTGCAACAAAGGACGCTGCGAATATGCTCCTCGAGCTACCGCGCAGCCTTGTGTTCAATTCAAAATCTAGCCTAAAGCGACCCCACCGGGAATTGTTGGCTAATGGTTGTATGCCTAATCAACTCTTGATCACTTTCCCGCGCCATTGCCCAGCGATCTGCAAAGCAAGCTGAGCGATATTTGTAGTGAGCGGAAAATCCGTAGGGTTTTGATGCACAGCAAAGTACTTTATCCTCGGTAGCGCGGGGTTGGTGCGCAAGCGCACGAGCGAACCGTCTTCGAGGTGCCGCTTTGCATACTCGACCGGCAAGGGACTGATACCAAGTCCACTGATCGCCATCTCTATTAAAACAGTGAGACTGTTTGCGGTGATGACACGTTGGAGCTTGAATCCTGCCTTGCGTTGCCAGTCTTCGAAGATGCGACTCACCACACCCTCTGGCGTGTGTACGAGTAAAGGATATCCAGAGAGATCGGAAGCGGTCAGCACCGTCTGCGGAATTAGTAAGCGAGGGCTCGCCATCCACGCGAACTCGACATCTTGAAGTTCCACACTCTCCATCCTGACATCCCAAAATGGCCCTCCAACGAAAGCCATGTGAAGAGCCCCTGCTTTCAAGCTATCGAGAAGCAGTAAACCCTGTCTTA
>JAVLFR010000270.1:0-3537 GCA_046052785.1 Limnohabitans sp.
AGTGGGGGAGGCCGTCAAGCGCGTGTCCACCATCGAGTCGGTCACGCACAAAGCTGGCCGTACGGGTGACTTGTTGTTTGTGCTGGTCAAGCACGAGGTGTTTAACGACCATGGCCTGTGCCTGACTGAGACGCATGACATTGTGTATCGTCCCGCGGCGCAACCGAGTGACCCCGTGCCCGCCCCTGTCGCGGCTGACAAACAAGCCACTTGGCAGCGCGATATTGCGCCCGACGATGTGCTGCTGTTTCGCTACTCCGCGCTGACCTTCAATGGCCATCGGATTCACTACGACCGCAAGTACGTCACGGATGTCGAAGGCTACCCTGGTCTCATCGTGCACGGGCCTTTGATTGCGACCCTTTTGCTGGACTTGGTGCGTCGTCATACCGAGCGGCCTGTTCGCAGTTTTGAGTTCAAAGCACTGCGCCCGACCTTTGAGTGTGCCGATCAGCGCATCTTGCGTGTATGCGGTGAGCCTGATGCCAAGGGCGCAACCATCCGCCTTTGGGCCCAAGACCACGTAGGCTGGCTGACCATGCAAGCCACCGCCGAGCTCGGCTAACTTTTTTGATGCACTGAAAAATTCATGTTGACCCACCACGACCAGTACCAAGACATTCGAGATGCCGTGCGCGACCTCTGCGCTCAGTTCCCTGGCGAGTACCACCGCAAAGTGGATGAACAACGTGGCTATCCCGAAGCGTTTGTGGATGCGCTCACCCAAGCGGGCTGGATGGCGGCGCTTATTCCGCAACATTACGGCGGCTCTGGGCTATCTATGGCTGAAGCCTCGGTGATCATGGAAGAGATCAACCGCTCGGGCGGCAACTCGGGTGCCTGCCACGGTCAGATGTACGTGATGAATTCCATCGTGCGCAGTGGTTCTGAGGCGCAAAAAAATGCACTTCTTCCCAAAATCGCTACGGGCGAATTACGCATTCAGTCCATGGGGGTGACCGAGCCCACCACGGGCAGCGACACCACCCAGCTCAAGACCACCGCCATTAAAAAAGACGGTCGTTGGGTCATCAGTGGCCAGAAGGTGTGGATCTCACGCATTCAACACAGCGACTTGATGATCTTGCTGGCGCGCACCACGCCAGCCGACCAAGTGAAGAAGAAGTCCGAAGGCTTGTCTTGCTTTTTGATCGATCTCAGAACAGCGATTGGCAACGGCTTGACCGTGCGGCCCATTTTGAACATGGTCAACCACGAGACCAACGAGTTATTTTTTGACAACCTCGAAATTCCCGAAGACGCATTGCTGGGCGAGGAAGGCAAGGGCTTCAAGACGCTGCTCGACGGTCTGAACGCCGAGCGCACGCTGATTGCGGCGGAGTGCATTGGTGACGGCTACTGGTTCATCGACCGCGCGACCCAATATGCCAAAGAGCGCGTGGTGTTTGGCCGACCCATTGGCCAGAACCAAGGCGTGCAGTTCCCGATTGCCGATGCTTTTATCGAACTCGAGGCCGCCAATTTGATGCGTTGGAAAGCCTGCGAAAAAATTGACGCCCAACAAAACGCGGGGGCCGAGTCCAATATGGCCAAGTACCTCGCGGCCAAGGCCAGTTGGGACGCCGCCAACGTTTGTTTGCAAACGCACGGCGGCTTTGGCTTTGCGTGCGAATACGACATCGAGCGCAAATTCCGCGAAACGCGTCTGTATCAGGTGGCCCCTATCTCGACCAACATGATCTTCAGCTACGTGGCCGAGCACATCCTCGGATTGCCACGTTCGTACTGAGGCCGTCCGCATGACCCCCACAAAAGTTCGACCGCTTGACCACATCACCGTGGTGTCTTTAGAGCACGCCATTGCGGCACCGTTTTGTACTCGCCAATTGGCTGACTTGGGGGCCCGCGTCATCAAAGTGGAGCGCCCTGGTGCGGGCGACTTTGCCCGTGCTTACGACCAGCGTGCGCGGGGCGAGTCATCTCACTTTGTGTGGGTCAATCGCTCCAAAGAAAGCTTGGCGTTGGACCTCAAAGACCCAGAAGATTTAGCGGTCCTCCAGCAACTCATCGCCAAGGCCGATGTGTTGGTTCAAAACCTCGCCCCAGGTGCCACAGGACGCATGGGCTTAGATGCGGCGACCTTGCGCGCACAGAACCCACGCCTGATCGTGTGTGATATTTCTGGCTATGGCAACGATGGACCTTACCGCGACAAGAAGGCGTATGACTTGCTTATTCAAAGCGAAGCAGGATTTTTAAGTATCACGGGCACCTCAGAGCAACCCAGTAAAAGCGGCAACTCGATTGCCGACATCGCAGCGGGCATGTATGCCTACACCAACATCTTGTCGGCGCTCATTCAGCGGGATAAAACAGGCGAGGGTTCGCACATCGACGTCTCCATGCTCGAAGCTTTGGGCGAGTGGATGGGCTACCCCATGTATTACGCCATGGACGGGGCGACGCCGCCGTCCCGCAGTGCGGCGGCGCATGCCACTATTTATCCTTATGGCCCATTCGCCGCGGGGGATGGTGGCACGGTGATGTTGGGCTTGCAAAACGAGCGAGAGTGGGCGCAGTTTTGCCAACATGTATTGCAGCAACCCGCCTTGGCCAGCGACGCTCGGTTTGACAGCAATGCGCGGCGCAACGCCCACCGAGCCGACTTGGAAAAAATCATCCTCGACACCTTTGCCGCTTTGACGGCGGCTCAAGTGATTGAACGCCTGGACGTGGCGCAAATTGCCAATGCCCGCATGAACACCATGGCCGATTTGTGGGCGCATCCGCAGTTGCAAGCGCGTGCGCGATGGGCCCAAGTGGGCTCGCCAGCGGGCGATCTGCCAGCCTTGTTGCCCCCTGGCAAGCAAAGTGCCTTTGATTACCGCATGGGTGCCATTCCCAAGGTGGGGGAGCACACCGACGCTATTTTGAAAGAACTGGGCATTCATCGATGAGCTCCTTACCCTCCAGCGCCACAGCCACACTCGCCGCTTTCGCCGCGAACCTCAAGACCGTAGACATACCTCAGCAGGTCCTGCGCAAAGCCGAAGACCTCTGGGTCGATTGGTTTGGCTCTGTCATCGCAGGCCATGGCGCGCGGCCTGTTGAGACCTTGACGCAGTTTGCTTTGAGCATGGGCCCCGCGTCTGGCCCGAGCGAAGTGTTCACCCACCGCAGCAGCACCAGCCCCTATTGGGCGGCCATGGCCAATGCCGGGGCATCGCATGTGGCCGAGCAAGACGATGTGCACAACGGTTCTGTGTTTCATCCCGCCACCGTGGTGTTCCCGCCTGCGTTGGCGGTTGCTCAAGCCATCGGCGCGAACGGGGCGCAGCTCATCACTGCCGCCGTGGTGGGCTACGAGGTGGGAATTCGAGTGGGTGAGTTTTTAGGCCGCTCGCATTACCGCGTATTTCACACCACGGGCACCGCGGGCACCTTGGCTGCGGCGGCTGCGGTGGGGCATTTGCTCGGGCTCAATGCCTTGCAAATGCAGCATGCTTTTGGCTCGGCGGGCACGCAGTCGGCAGGTTCTGTCTCTTATACACATCTGACGCTGCCGACGATCGCATA
>JAVLFR010000271.1:0-8652 GCA_046052785.1 Limnohabitans sp.
ACGTTCACGTGGGGCTTGGTACGTTCAAATTTTCCTTTTGCCATCTCTCGACTCCGAAAAAAAATAGGTCAATCACAAAAAAATCTGGTGCCCTTGGCGGGAATCGGACCCGCGACCTCTCCCTTACCAAGGGAGTGCTCTACCACTGAGCCACAAGGGCAAATCACTGATCGCTGATCAATCCATTGAAAACCACAGGTGGAGCGGGAGACGGGAATCGAACCCGCGTCATTAGCTTGGAAGGCTAGGGTTCTACCATTGAACTACTCCCGCATCAGATCAGAACAGATCGTCACAGTTGCAGGCCTACCGGCGCTTCTACTTGTTGGTTTTCGCTGGTGGAGGGGACTGGATTCGAACCAGTGTAGGCGTAAGCCAACAGATTTACAGTCTGCCCCCTTTAGCCACTCGGGCACCCCTCCGGCGAACCGCGAACTATAGCAGACTTTTGAGCTTTTCCCGAATTTTGGGGCCCTCGCAGGCTAGAGAGCCCAATCCACGTGCAGGTTTCGCTGGGCCAGCCAAGCGCTGGCCTGCGAAAAATGCCCACAGCCGACAAACGGTGTCGGCGGGCGCAAGGCAGACAAGGGAGAGGGGTGGTTGGCTTTGAGCACCAGCGCCTCACGTTTGGGCAAAGACCCCTCGCGTAAACCCAAAAAACTGGATGTTTGCGCATGGGTTTCGCGCTCAATCAGTTCGACCTTGGCCTGCGCATGCGCGCCCCACAGCATGTAAACACAAGCTGGCGCGCTACGCGCCACTTCAGCCAACACCGCATCGGTTAAAAACTCCCAGCCGCGTTTGGCGTGGCTGGCGGGCTGACCCTGCTCCACCGTCAAACAAGTGTTGAGCAGCAACACACCGCGCTGGGCCCACGCTTGTAGCGTTCCAAGCTGGGGCATAGGCTGATGCAAGTCGCGTTGCAGCTCTTTGAAGATGTTGCGCAACGAGGGCGGCACCTTGACCCCACCCGCCACAGAAAACGACAGGCCTTGCGCCTGGTGCGGCCCGTGATAAGGGTCTTGCCCCAGAATCACCACCTTCACCTGCGACAAGGGCGTGAGCTGCAAGGCCCACAAAGGGTGCTGGGGGTACACCACTGCCCCAGCATCCAGGCGCGATTGCACAAAGCTGGCCAGGGACAAACCGCGCTCACTGCGCCAAAAGGCCTCAAGCACCGCTTGCCAATCGGGGTGAACGGGCCAGTCTTGGGGCGACCACCTGATCAAGCGCGGCGCGTCGGCATCCGCGGCTGCTTTTGCATGGGCAGGCGCGTTGTCGCCAAACAAGTCGCCCGACATGGCCTAGGCGGCGGCAAACAACGCGGCTAACGCCACGCCAGGATCGGGCGCGCGCATGAACGCCTCACCCACCAAGAAGGCATGCACCCCAGCGTCGCGCATGGTTTGCACATCCGAGCGTTGCAAAATGCCACTTTCGGTGATCAGCAAGCGGTCCGCTGGCACCTCTTTGAGCATGCCCAGCGTGGTCTCGAGCGACACCTCAAAGGTACGCAAATTGCGGTTGTTGATGCCCACCAAGGGGGTTTTGAGTTTGAGTGCGCGTTGTAACTCGGCGGCATCATGCACCTCGACCAGCACGGCCATGTCCAAACTGCGCGCAACCATCTCCATCTCAGCCATTTGCGCATCGGTCAAACACGCCGCGATGAGCAAGATGCAGTCAGCCCCCATCACACGCGCCTCGTAGACCTGATACGGATTCACCATAAAGTCTTTGCGCAAGACGGGCAAATCGCACGAAGCACGTGCTTGCTTGAGGTAGTCCACTTGACCTTGGAAAAAATCTTTGTCGGTCAACACCGACAAACAGGCCGCGCCATGCTCGGCATAGCTTTGGGCGATATCGGCAGGAATGAAGTCTTCGCGAATCACACCTTTGGAGGGGCTGGCTTTTTTGATCTCGGCAATCACCGCTGGCAAACCCGCTGAAATCTTGGCACGCAACGCGCCCACGAAGTCGCGTGTGAGCACGCGGCTTTCGGCGTCAGCACGCATGGCCGCCAGCGATTTGCGCTGCAGCGCAGCGGCTACCTCTTGGTGCTTGACCGCAACGATTTGGTTCAAGATGTCTGACATAGGTTCTTTCGTGCGCCAACGCGCAAAGTTAAGCCGCTGCGAGCTGTTTGGCAGCTGCCACCAATTGGTCGAGTTTGGTTTTCGCGCCGCCTGAACGCAAGGCCTCACGGGCTCGCACAATGCCAGCCTCAATGCTCTCCACCACATTGGCGGCGTACAAAGCCACACCCGCATTCAACACCACGATGTCGCGCGCAGGGCCGGCTTGGTTGTCCAGCACGCCCAGCAACATGGCGCGAGATTGCTCGGGTGTTTCGACACGCAACGCGCGGTTGCTGCTCATGGCAAAGCCAAAGTCTTCAGGGTGAATTTCGTATTCACGCACTTGACCGTCTTTGAGTTCACCCACCAAGGTGGCGGCGCCCAAGGACACCTCATCTAACCCATCGCGACCGTACACCACCAAGGCATGCTCGGCGCCCAAACGCTCCAAGGCGCGCACTTGAATGCCCACCAAGTCGGAGTGGAACACACCCATCAAAATATTGGGCGCGCTGGCTGGGTTGGTGAGTGGACCCAAAATATTGAAGAGAGTGCGCACACCCAACTCTTTGCGAACTGGGGCCACGTTTTTCATCGCAGGATGGTGGTTGGGGGCAAACATAAAACCAATGCCGACCTCGGCAAGGCATTTGGCGATTTGCACTGGTGACAAATTGATGTTGACACCCAAGCTCTCCAACACATCGGCGCTGCCGCTTTTGCTGCTGACGCTTCGTCCACCGTGCTTGCTGACTTGGGCGCCAGCCGCAGCCACCACAAACATCGAACATGTCGAGATATTGAAGGTGTGCGAGCCATCACCCCCCGTGCCCACGATGTCTACCAAGTGCGTGCGGTCGCGCACCTCCACCTTGGTTGCAAACTCGCGCATCACTTGCGCGGCGGCTGTGATTTCACCAATGGTTTCTTTCTTCACCCGTAAGGCGGCGATGAAGGCCGCCATCAAGACGGGCGACATTTCACCCGACATGATGAGTCGCATGATGTGCAGCATCTCGTCATGAAAAATCTCACGGTGCTCGATCACGCGCTGCAACGCCTCTTGAGGCGTGATGGCATGGATGGTGGTTGTCATAGCCAGCCTTTACAAAAAGTTTTTCAGCATGGCATGGCCATGCTCAGTGAGGATAGATTCAGGGTGAAACTGCACACCTTGAATGTCTAGCTCGGTGTGACGCACCCCCATGATTTCGCCATCATCCGTCCACGCTGTGACCTTGAGGCATGCTGGACACGACGCACGCGCAATCGCGAGCGAGTGATAGCGGTTGACCGTGAACTGCTCGGGCAAACCAGCAAACACCCCTTCTTGCGTGGTGGTGATGACGCTGGTCTTGCCATGCATCAACACTTGTGCACGAATGATCTGGCCACCAAAGGCGGCGCCAATGCTTTGATGCCCCAAGCACACACCCAAGATAGGCAACTTGCCTGCGAAGTGCTGAATCGCTGCCACCGAAATGCCCGCCTCAGCGGGCGAGCAAGGTCCGGGTGAAATCACCAAGCGGTCGGGTTGGCGTGCGGCGATGCCCTCAAGCGTGATTTCATCATTGCGATACACCTCCACCTCAGCGCCCAATTCACCAAAATACTGAACGATGTTGAAGGTGAAGCTGTCGTAGTTATCGATCATGAGGAGTTTGAGTTTTTTCATTCCAAGCCCTCCTCCACCAACTCACTGGCACGCAACAAGGCGCGCGCTTTGTGCTCGGTTTCTCGCCACTCCAACTCAGGCACCGAGTCGGCCACCACACCCGCTGCAGCTTGCACATACAGTGTGTCGTTTTTGATGATGCCCGTGCGAATGGCAATCGCCACATCCATGTCACCTGCAAAGCTGAGGTAACCACAAGCGCCGCCGTATAGGCCGCGCTTGGTAGGTTCGAGTTGGTCAATCAATTCCATCGCATGCACTTTGGGTGCGCCTGTCAACGTGCCCGCTGGAAAGGTGGCCTTGAGCACATCCATGCTGGTGAGCGGCTGTCCATCTGCGCCGTCGAGCAACAAGCCCTCGACGTTGCTCACGATGTGCATCACATGGCTGTAGCGCTCCACCACAAAAGCCTCGGTCACTTTGACGCTGCCTGTTTTGGCAATGCGACCAATGTCATTGCGTGCGAGATCGATCAGCATCACATGCTCGGCACGCTCTTTGGGGTCGTTGATGAGTTCAATTTCTGCCGCCTTGTCCGCCTCTGCTGTGGCGCCGCGAGGGCGTGTGCCCGCCAAGGGGCGGATGGTGACTTTTTGTCCTTCGGGCGTGGACTCTTGGCGCACCAAGATCTCGGGCGAGGCCCCCACCACATGGGCGTCGCCGAGGTTGTAGTAATACATGTACGGGCTGGGGTTCAGCGACCGCAAGGCACGATACAACGACAACGGACTGGCCGTGAATTTTTTGTGAATACGCTGCCCCACTTGCACTTGCATGAAGTCGCCTGCAGCAATCAGGTCTTTGGCACGCAACACCGCAGCCAAGTAATCGTCTTTGGCAAAGCGACGCTCAGCAGGGTGACTGGTGGAAGGTGCAATCGATGGGGCTTGCGCGGGCGCTTTCAAGCGCAGTTTGAGCTCAGCCAAACGGGCTTGTGCTTGTGGGTAGGCATCGGTCTGCGCTGGGTCGGCGTAGACGATGAGCGAGAGCTTGCCCGAGAGGTTGTCAATCACCGCCAACTCTTCGGTTTGCAGCAGCAAAATATCAGGCATACCCAAGTCATCAGGCGGGCACGAATGCACCAATTTCTTTTCAATGTGGCGCACGGTGTCGTACCCAAAGTAGCCCGCCAAGCCGCCGCAAAAACGAGGCAAACCTTGGCGCAACGCCACCTTAAAACGCTTTTGGTAGGCGGCCACAAAGTCGAGTGGGTTACCCGCATGGGTTTCGACCACCACACCATCGGTCACCACCTCGGTCTTGGCACCCGTTTGAGGGTCATCGCCAAAACCACTGGCGCGCAACAGCGTGCGGGCGGGCAAGCCAATAAAGCTGTAGCGCCCAAAGCGCTCGCCGCCCACCACCGACTCCAGCAAGAAACTGCGCTCGCCCTTGTTTTGCACATGGGCTAACTTCAGATAGAGCGATAACGGGGTTTCGAGGTCGGCAAAAGCCTCGGCCACCAACGGGATGCGGTTGTACCCTGCTTGGGCCAATTGTTTGAATTCGGTTTCAGTCATCGTGAGCCTCCACAGCTCGGCCCCGTCAGGCTAGGGGCGTTCATTCGGACAAGTGCTGAACAGCTTTAGGTTTCAGCGCGGGCACGACACAGTCAATCTGGGTGTGCTTTAGACAAACGCAAACGACGGCTTACGCCAGGGCCAAGCTCCCCGGTCGTGACAACCTGTAACAGTGCTGCGATGAATGAACATAGCCTCAGTTTATCAAAGGCTCAACCCGACTTGGCGAAGGCTGGGAGGATATCGGTCAGGGCATCCACGTGGGCATCAGCATCCACCCCCTCCACGGGCTCGCCATGGTTGTAGCCGTAGCGCACCAACACCACGGGGCAACCTGCGGCACGGGCGGCTTGGGCATCGTTGCTGGAGTCGCCCACCATCAAAGCCTGTGCGGGCTGGACGCCCAACGCCGCGCAGGTTTTGAGCAAGGGCAAGGGGTCTGGCTTTTTGCGCTCAAAGCTGTCGCCCCCAAACACATGGGCAAAAAAGTGGTCCAACCCTTGGGCTTTCAATAAGAAGTTGGCAAACGACAAGGGTTTATTGGTCAAACACGCCAGCTGCAAGCCCGCATCGCGCAACTGCTGCAAGCCTTCCACCACACCTGGATACACCGCTGCAAATTCGCCGTTGATGGCGAGGTAATGGTGCTGGTAACGCAGCCAAGCCGCCTGGTACAAATCTTCTATACCGCGCGACGCGCACACCAGGGCTTGGTCTTTCACCTCAGGCAACGCCAGCTGATGCACCAGGACGGAGCGAATCAAATGGTCAGAGCCTTTGCCCACTGTGCGCTCGACCAAAGCACGGGTGACAGGTGGCAAATCCAAGTCGCGCAGTGCGCGATTCAGAGCCACCTCAAAGTCGCCCAAGGTGTCGACCATCGTGCCGTCTAGGTCGACGATGGCGGCTTGAAACCGAGTGATTGAAAAAACTTTATCCATGCGTGACCCTCACGTTGACGCAAAACGAAAAAGGGGCGTCCATGACGCCCCTCAGATCAAATGGATGGACTTACGATTGATCAACCGCTTTGACCATGTCTTCCACCACCTTTTTGGCGTCACCAAACACCATCATGGTTTTGTCCATGTAAAACAGCTCGTTGTCCAAGCCCGCATAGCCTGAGGCCATGCTTCGTTTGTTCACGATCACGGTTTTGGCCTTGTAGGCTTCCAAAATCGGCATGCCGTAAATCGAGCTGCCTTTTTCCAGTGCCGCAGGGTTCACCACGTCGTTGGCGCCCAAGACGATGGCCACATCGACTTGACCAAACTCACCGTTGATGTCTTCCATCTCAAACACTTGGTCGTAAGGCACTTCGGCCTCGGCCAACAACACGTTCATGTGGCCAGGCATGCGACCTGCCACAGGGTGAATCGCGTACTTCACGCTGATGCCTTTGTGCATCAACTTCTCGGCCAGTTCGTTCACCGCATGCTGCGCACGCGCCACGGCCAAGCCGTAGCCGGGCACGATCACCACGGTTTCGGCATTGGCCAAGATATAGGCTGCATCGTCTGCGCTGCCACTCTTGACGGGGCGCTGCTCTTGCGCGCCGCCCACCGCTGTGACGGCCTCTGCGCCAAAGCCGCCCAAGATCACGCTAAAGAACGAGCGGTTCATGGCCTTGCACATGATGTAGCTCAAAATTGCGCCCGAGCTTCCCACCAAGGAGCCCGCAATGATGAGCATGCTGTTGTTGAGCGAAAAGCCAATGCCCGCCGCCGCCCAGCCCGAATAGCTGTTGAGCATAGACACCACCACGGGCATGTCGGCGCCGCCAATCGGGATGATGATGAGCACTCCCATTACAAACGCCAAAGCCAACATGGCGTAGAACGCATTCATGTCTTGCGTGAAGGTGTAAAGCACCCCCAAGGCCATGGTGGCCAATCCCAAGGCCAAATTGATTTGGTGTTGACCTGCAAATGTGACCGGTGCACCTTGGAACAAACGGAATTTGTATTTGCCAGACAGTTTGCCAAATGCGATCACAGAACCGCTGAAGGTGATGGCACCAATGGCCGCACCCAAGAACAGCTCTAGTCGGTTGCCATGCGGTATGGGGGGCACGCTGCCGTCCGCTGCTTTTTGAACAATTTGGAAGGCAGCCGGCTCCACCGTGGCGGCAATTGCAATGAACACCGCCGCCAAACCAATCATGCTGTGCATGAAAGCCACGAGCTCGGGCATCTTGGTCATCTCCACGCGTTGCGCCATGATCGTGCCAGCGCCACCGCCGATCACCAAGCCCAGCAACACCCAGCTCATGCCTATGCCCGAGCCAGACAACTTCACAATCAACGCCGCCGTCGTGATGACCGCAATGGTCATGCCCGTCATGCCAAACACGTTGCCGCGGATGGAGGTGGTGGGATGGCTCAAGCCTTTGAGGGCTTGAATAAAACACACACTTGCCACCAAATACATCAAGGTGACGAGGTTCAATGAAACAAAGTCCATGCTCATGCTTTGTCTCCTGTCGCTGCTTTAGCAGGTTTGTCTTTTTTGCGGAACATTTCCAGCATGCGACGCGTGACCATGAAGCCGCCAAACACATTGACGGCGGCCAGCGCCACGGCCAACACGCCCATGGTTTTGCCCAAGGTGGTTTCGGTCATCGCTGCGGCCAGCATGGCGCCCACGATGACGATGGCCGAGATGGCGTTGGTCACCGCCATCAAAGGCGTGTGCAGCGCAGGCGTGACGGTCCACACCACGTGGTAGCCCACGTAGATGGCCAGCACAAAAATAATCAGGTTGACGAGGGTGGGAGAGACTGCATCCATAGTGTGTATTCCTCGTTTATTTCTTTACCACCGCGCCATCGCGGGTGACTAGGCACGCGGCCACGATGTCGTCTTCAAGGTCGATGTGCAAAGCACCTTCTTTGTTGATGACGAGCTTCAAAAAGTCGAGCACATTGCGTGCGTACAGCGCGCTGGCATCAGCGGCCACCAAGGCAGGCAAGTTGGTCTCACCCACAATGGTCACGCCATGCTTGATGACGGTCTTGCCAGCCTCAGTGAGCGGGCAGTTGCCGCCCACGCCATCGGCACCCTTGCCTGCGGCGATGTCAATGATGACCGCGCCTGGCTTCATGGCCTTGACCATGTCTTCGCTCACCAGCACAGGGGCTGCGCGGCCTGGAATTAAAGCTGTGGTGATGACGATGTCGGCCAGCGCCACGCGCTTGGCCACTTCCACCTTTTGGCGGTCCAACCAGCTTTGCGGCATGGGACGGGCATAGCCGCCCACGCCTTCAGCGGCGTCTTTTTCGTCTTGGCTCTCAAACGGCACGTCGATGAACTTGGCGCCGAGCGACTCGACTTGCTCTTTCACACTGGGTCGCACATCGGTGGCTTCAATCACCGCG
>JAVLFR010000272.1:0-5048 GCA_046052785.1 Limnohabitans sp.
GCCAAGGCCGCCAGCAACCGCCTCTTTCACGGCTTCGTTGCTGCCCAATTCCAATCGAACATTTGGGCGAAATTTCGCAGTTGCAAAGTGCTTATCTGCAGCCATTCGAGTGCCTGATCCTTTTTCTCTCAGAATGAATCTGTGTTTTGATAACTCTGCAAGTGAAATACTTTTTTGCTTGACCATCGGGTCGCTCGATGCGGCAATCACAACGATGGGATTAGGTAAAACGATTTCGTCGATCAACGCCAGGTCAAGCGGTGGCATTGACATGATGTAGAGGTCATCTCGGTTGTTGTGCAATCGATCTAGCACGCCGTCTCGATTCAATATCTCAAGCGACACATCAATTGAGGGGTGACGTTTGCAAAAAGAGCCAATCAATTTCGGCATGAAATACTTGGCTGTGCTCACGACAGAAATTTTCAAACGACCTCTTGTGAAACCCTTGGTGGCATCCACGCTTTGTTCAAACGATTCCCAAGATTGAAAGATGTCACGGGCTGTCGAGGCAAGGGTTAGACCAGTCTCGGTTAAATAGACTTTTTTTCCAATGACTTCGTAAATAGGCAGGCCTATGGCCAAGCTCATTTCTTTGAGTTGCATGGATGCAGTGGGTTGGGTCACGTGCATGGCTTTTGCCGCGGCGCTGACACTGCCTTTTTCAGCAAGAGCTTGAAAAAGACGAAGTTGGCGGAAAGAGATATTCATAGATTTTTACCTATGGTTTTATATTAAATAATCGATTTTACAAAATGATTCTGAGTCTTTACGATTTGGCTAAAGGAATCACGTATGCACAATTTGCTCGACCCCGCCATCATGTTTTTCATGATTGGCGTTTTGGCTGGAGCTCTGAGGTCTAATCTTGAAATTCCACCTGCGATTTCAAGATTCCTCTCGCTTTATTTGCTGATGGCACTTGGATTAAAGGGTGGGTTTGCTCTATCTCATTCAGGATTGACGACCTACGTTGCTATCAGTTTGGCGGCCGCCACCGCACTTGCTGTTTGTATCCCTCTCATGGGGTATTGGGTGTTGAAGCGCTTTGTCTCAGGATTCGATGCGGCTGCCGTCGCTGCCACTTATGGGTCTGTGAGTGCGGTCACGTTTGTGACGGCGGTTCAATACTTAGAGAAACAAGGCGTGCCTTATGGCGGGCACATGGCCGCAGCGATGGCGTTGATGGAGTCACCTGCCATCATCTTGGCTGTTGTTTTTGCCAATGCGCTACGACAGAAAAAATCAAATGTATCGGCCCCAGGTCCGGCCAACGCTGGAGCCAGCGGCGCAGGACCGATGAAGCCCAGTTTGGCGGTGGGCAAAATATTGCACGAGTCTTTTACCGATGGGGCGCAGCTGCTGCTGTTGGGGGCCATGGTGGTTGGTTTACTCACGGGAGAAGAGGGCAAGGCTGCTATGCAGCCGTTCTCAGGTGATTTATTCAAAGGCATGTTGTCGTTTTTTTTGCTCGACATGGGCTTGATGGCCGCACGCAATTTCCCTATGGCACGCGGTAATTCACCGTTTTTAATTGCCTATGCCCTGCTGGGTCCATGGGTACATGCCACTTTAGCCTTGGGACTGAGTGTCTCGCTGCACCTGCCTGCAGGTGATGGTGCATTGTTGATGGTTTTAGCAGCCAGTGCCTCCTACATTGCGGTGCCTGCGGTTTTGCGATATGCGCTTCCCGAAGCTAACCCTTCTCTATACTTTGGACTCAGTCTTGGCGTGACTTTTCCAATGAATATTTTGTTCGGTATCCCCGTCTATGTGTTTGTGGCAAAAACATTTTTAGGTTGAGGTTTGTATGGCAGTGAGTGACCTGAGCATTTACCAAGATAAACAAGTGGCTTTCCTCACGCAACACGGAAAGCAAATATTGTTACAAAACCGCATCGAAAATGCCTTGGGTTGCCAATTGGTGCATTCGGACGCTTATGACACGGACCAATTGGGGACTTTCACCGGTGAGGTTGTTCGGCAAGGTTCTCAATACGACGCCGCCAAATCAAAAGCCATGATCGGTATGCGTCTCACTGGGTTATCCATAGGCATGGGGAGTGAGGGGGCATTTGGTCCAGATCCATTTGTAGGTTTAACCTCATGGAATTCTGAGGTGGTTTTATGGGTCGACCAAGCACTTGGCATTGAAGTTCAAGGCTTTGCGCAAGGCCCAGCCATCAATTTTCAAAGGTCTATCAAGACGCTCGATGAGTTGGAGCATTTTGTGATTGAGGCCGATTTTCCGACCCACGCTTTGAATGTGCGTCCCGATCAGTCTGCTTCGCTGGGGGGGCACAAAGGTCTACGAGATATCGACGCGCTTATTCAAGCATTTGAATCAGCACGGGCACAGTCTTTGAATGGCGCGGTGGTGATTGAGAATGATCTTCGTGCATTTTCAAACCCAACGCGTCAAGCCTTGATTCAAAATGCGACGGAAGACTTGATTCGTAAGTTGCTTTGCGCATGTCCCCAATGCGCCATGCCAGGTTTTAGCTTGAAAAAGAAAAAATTGGGTTTGCCGTGTCGTCTATGTGCGCGAGCAACACAGCTTGCGGTGGGAGAAATTTGGTGCTGTCGGTCTTGCAGTTATGAGAGCTTGAAATCCGTTAATCAAAGTGAATTGGCTGACCCCTCTCGATGTGACTATTGCAATCCATAAAATATCTCAAAGGTTAGCAGCAATCACACCCGGGGTTAAGCTTTTTTGCATCGCCAGTAAGCCCTTGAACACATCGCCCACCACAATCACCGACGGGCTACTGAGCGCTTCTCGTGTGAGGGTAGGGTGCAGCTGTTCGAGCTCACACAAGACATGGCGTTGGGCGGGCAGACTTACTTGATGAATCACAGCCACAGGCGTCTCAGGCCGCATGCTTTGCAACAGCGCCGATTGCAACTGTGCCGCACCGCTCACGCCCATGTAGATGACCAAGGTCAGTTTGGCGTGCACTGCTGTGTGGCCCAGTGCCACCCAATCCACCGCATCGGGCGCACCCTGTTTGCCGTGGCCAGTGATGAACACCACACCATGCGCGTGCTCGCGGTGGGTGAGGGCAATGCCCAGGGAGGTCACGCCCGCCAAGCCTGAGGTGATGCCGTTGATGACGGTCACTGCAATGCCTTGGGCTTGCAGGTGTTCCACTTCTTCGCCGCCGCGGCCAAAGATAAAAGGGTCGCCACCTTTGAGGCGCACCACAGCTTCGCCCGCCAGCGCTTCTTGTGCCATGAGTTTTTCGATGAAGGCTTGCGGGGTGGACTTGCACCCACCGCGTTTGCCCACATGGATGATGCGAGCGGTGGGGGCCGCATGGGCGGTGATGGCCTCGCTCACCAAATCGTCTACCAACACCACGGTTGCCGAGGCAATGGCTTTGACCGCTTTGAGTGTCAGCAGTTCAGGGTCACCAGGGCCTGCGCCGACTAGCGTGACATGGGGTTGAATGGGGCGGGTCATGGTCACAATCGCAAAGCTTTGAGCACGGCTTGCACTTGGGCCGCCAGAGGTGCGGGCAAAGGCAACGCGCCCTGCAGCACCGCGTTTGTGTAGCGGGCGGTGCTGTCGGCATCGATGTCGGTGGGTAGTTCAGGCAGTTTGACGAGCGAACCGGTTTGTGCCGCCTCCAAAGGGGTGCGCATGCCGCGCACAAAAGCATCCATCTGCGGGGTGCGGCGGGCATCGGCGACCACTTCGCCTTCGGTGCCTCGCAACAGCAAAGCGCGCGCACCCGTCAGCTCAAAAGTGGCAGCCATTGAGAGGGCGTATTCGGGGTGGGTGTAGCTGCTCACCAGCAGGGCATCTGTCGCGGTGGTGGGGTTCATCAACTTGACCAGGCTGTGCGCTGGGTTGCGCAGGCCCACCACGCGGCGCACATCTAGCAAACGTTTCAGGCCAGGACACAGGATCTCGGTGGGGGCAAATACCAACTCCCCCGCTTGCACGGCGCGCGTCTGGGTCAAGGTTTGCACACCCATGGCGCTGAGCACTTGTTGGCTGGTGATTCGGGTGTTTTCTGTGGCGGTCCCGTGCATCACCACCGCCAGCCCTTCTCGGGCCAGCAGGTGTGCCAACAGGGGGGTAAGCAAGGGCAGTTTGCGAGCTCCGTTGTAGCTTGGAAGCACCACCACAGGCGCAGACACGGGCAGGGTTTGCAGTCGCGCATGCGTGGCGTCAAGAAAACCCGCCATTTCTTGGTCGGTTTCACCCTTGATGCGCATGGCAATGCAAAAAGCGCCTAGCTCGAGATCGGACACCTGACCGTCCAAGATTTGCCCCATCAAGTCGGCAGCCTTGTCGCGGTCCAGTGCACGTGCGCCCTCTTTGCCGCGCCCGATGTCTTTGATGTAATGGCTGATGTTCATGCTGCGATTGTCTCGCAGGCCAGATAACTTTTGACTAAAAGGCGAATTGCTGAACTCGCGTCACACTTGGGGGTCAGGCCCTCTGGTCGAGCAAGAGGCCATGGAGTTTGCTGGCTTGGTGCACGTCAGACGCGAGGTGTTTAAAGGACATTTTTCGTACAACCTCACCTGACACCTTGTCTGTCATCACGATGTTGAGGGATTTTGCTTGGCTGTCATAGGCAAAGGACAAGGCCACGTTGCCCGCATGAAAGCTCAATTCAGAAGGCGTCAGTTCGGTGTCTTTGGGCGGGGCTTTGGTGACAGGCTTGGGGTCTAGTTTTTTAACATCGCGCATGCCATGCACTGCATCTTCCTGATGCGCGATGGCGTTCGGTGGCAGTGGGAGGACGGGTGTCATACAGAGCTTTCAAGAGATATCGGTCATCTATTGATCGGCGCGAGAGCCCATAAGATGAATGACAAAATGTCCATCTTTGCTTTGATGACGGATATGTCATTTTCCTGTCGCGCATTGCGGCATCGCACACTTGAAAATGAAACCATAAAAATGCAAAAAGGTTGGTCAAATTGAAGATTTTGTTAATTGAGGATGAGGTCAAGATTGCCGAATTTGTCACCCAAGGCTTGCGTTCCTGTCTCTTATACACATCTGACGCTGCCGACGATAAGGCTCGTGT
>JAVLFR010000273.1:0-7556 GCA_046052785.1 Limnohabitans sp.
GGTACACGGGGATGTAGCCCTCGGGTGCCAAAAAATCGGCTTGCCCTTGCACGGGCCAATGCTTAAAGCGGCGGGCTTGCTGGCGGTTGAAGGCGCGTACCTCTTGCAGGCACACCACGTCGGCATCAAACTGCTCCACCGCGTGCCCGAGGTTGTAAATTTCAAGCCGACGCGCAGGCCCGTGGCCTTGTACGCCTTTGTGAATGTTGTAAGTAGCGACTTTGAAAGTTTTCATGTTCTGTGCGTGAGTGTGCCTCAGCACAGGGGTGACTTAAATATCTGCTAAAAACTGTGCATGCCTACAAAAATTCTCATTGGCGCCTGCGCCACGCTCATCACTTGTGCTGGCTGGGCGCATGACGCCCACATCAAGTGGGGTGTGAGTGGCGGCATGAACCGCTACCAAGAGCCCAACCTCATGCTGCTGCAAGGCCCCGAAGTGGGTCTGCACGCCCAACTCAGCCAATGGTCGGCATGGCCTGATGCGCAACTCGAAGCTGACGTGTTGCTGGGCAAGCAAACCTACACCAGCAACGGCTCTGGCAGCCTGCGAAACGTGACCAACCTCGAAACCCGCTGGCGTGCCATGGTTCCCGCATTTCAAACAACCGCGCCCGACACGGGGTGGTCTGCTGGCTTGGCCGTGCACACCTTGTGGAACGATTTGCGCGGCACCTCATCCTTCAATGGCGTGACCTACGGGGGCTACGAACGAATCGCCATGCAACTGTGGTTGCCCCTGCGTTGGGTCAGTGGTGAAGCCTGGGAGGTAGAAGGCGGCTGGCTGCTGTACGGCCGCCACAGCTCGATGCTGTCGCAAGTCAACACCCGCTATCAAGACATTCACAACACGCAACGCCGTGGCCAATACGCCCAAGCCAGCATGAAGTTTGCGCTGAGTGGGGGTGACACCCTCAAGCCCTTTGTGCGCTACACCTATTTGGCCGACTCCAACAACGTCACCATGGGCGGCAAAAACTGGCTCGAGCCCGAAAGTCACCGCTGGCAAGTGGGCGCGGTGTGGGAATTTTCAGGGCCCTAAATTTCAATGTGTGCGCGGCATCGCCCTCTATGATGCCCCATGCTCACCCCCCTAGACACCTTAGCCACCTTGCCCCCATGGCGCGCCGAAAGCGGCGCCGCTGCCCCGCGCCGCATGGTGGCGGCTGACGACACCCTGTCGGCCGACACCGCCTACCGCTTGGCCTGCGAGGGCACAGGTCTGCTGTGGCAGGGGGACTTTCACAACGCCCGCCAGCTGCTGCAAGCCTTGGCGCGGCGCACCGAGCGCAAACCCAAAAAAGCCAAAAAACCAGAACCCGACATCGCCCCTTTGCAGGTATTCAACGCCCACCGCCAAGCGCTGGGGCAGCGTGCGCGCATCTTGGCCATGGTCATTGTGCCGATGGAGGGCGACTACACCATTCCCCTGCGCCGCGCACCCGACCTCAAACTGGCCTGCACCGAAGCCTGGGGCCCTGCCAACGGGCAAGCCTGCATGGTGTCTTTGCGTGAGTTGCTGGGCGTGGTGGGCGCCCATGAGTGGCGCAAAAACGGTATCGACATCGCCGCCTTGGGCGACGCCCCCCACAACCGCATTCACCCACACTACGGGGTGTTCTCACCCGTGCGGGGCGAATACATCGACCTGGTGGCCCAGGCACCGATCAAAGACAAAACACTGGCCTTTGACATTGGCGTGGGCACAGGCGTGTTGTCGGCCCTGCTGGCCAAACGCGGGGTGCAGCGCGTTGTGGCCACCGACCAAGACCCACGCGCCATCGCCTGCGCCCGTGAGAACTTGAAACGCTTGCAGCGCATAGACAAGGTGGAGCTGTTGCAAACCGACTTGTTTCCCGAGGGGCTGGCACCCTTGATTGTGTGCAACCCGCCGTGGGTGCCTGCACGACCGAGCTCGCCCATTGAGCATGCGGTGTATGACGAGGGCAGTCGCATGTTGCGGGGGTTTTTAAGCGGCTTGCGTGCGCACCTCGCGCCCCAAGGCGAAGGCTGGCTCATCTTGTCGGACTTGGCCGAGCACTTGGGGCTACGCAGCCGTGACGAGCTGCTGGGCTGGATTCACGAAGCGGACTTGCAAGTGCTGAGCCGCGCCGACATCAAACCGCGTCACGGCAAAGCCAGCGACGACACCGACCCCCTGCACGCCGCTCGCGCAAAAGAAGTTACTTCTTTGTGGTGCCTCGCAGCTGCCGCTTGAACCAAGCCCACAGGCTGGGCGGCTGCACAGGGACAGGCAGCACCACGGCGGCCTCTATCGGTTGGGCTTGTGGCGCCATCACCTCCAAAGACGCCAACACCGCCACAGGCGCATCGGTGGCCACGGTGGCCTCTTGCCAAACAGGGCCTGGCTCTAGCGCCATGTCCATCTGCGTCAAGGCCGTGGTGAGCTGCACTTTGGGGGCTGACTTTGCAGGCAAACCCAAAGACTTCAACACAAAATTGTTCACCGCCGCATTGAACGGCACAGGGTGCGCGGCACCCGCCACCTCGAGCACTTGGGCTTTGGGAAATTCGCGCTGCAAGTCTTTCACCTCTTTGGCTGTGCACACGCCTGATTCGCTGCCGTGCACCAAACGCACAGCGCCCTTGAAGCCGCTGAGCAAGTGACCAAACTGCATGCCCTTCCAGTCTTTGCGGTAAGGCAAATCAAAGTGCGAGGGCGACTGCACCGCCAAGGCCACGCAAATGCTGACATTTAATTTTTCCGCCATCTCTTCGGGCGTGGGCAAGCGGCCTGCTTTTTTCATGCCGTCGTACAACCCATAAATAGACATCCAAGGCAAATCCAAACCAATGTCGTTGAGCGTCAAACCGCTGATGGGGTGGGTGGCTTGGTGCGTCAAATACATCGCCAAGATGCCGCCCATGCTGGTGCCCAACAGCTCAATGCGTGGCACAGGCTGGCCCTCGGGCATCAGCACCTCGCGCATGAAGTGCGCCAAGTCGTCCATGTACACCTGCATGGTGTAGCCCTTGTCGCCAGGCAAAGGGCTGGAGTCGGCACGGCCGCAATGGTCCACGCTGACCACGCGCAACCCCTGCACGCCCTCGGCGTCTTGCAGCAGCGGGTCAAACGTGGCGCGCGTCTCGAGCAAGCCAGGCAAACACAACAGCACACAGGCGCTATCGGACGCGCCGACCACGCTGTAGGCCAAGTGGCGCTTGCCGTGGGGGAGAGAACACAGGTGCGAGGGAAATTGGGAAATCGTCATAGGGTCGGGTCATCCTAGCGCATGGATATTTAAAAAATATAAAGAATACTTTCTAGCACGATTCGGGTTCATTAATTGAACACTTTATGAGTCTTAATTGGAACGAGATTAAATCCAGGGCATTGCTTTTCAGCAAAACCTGGGGTGACGCCTGCCGCGAAGACAGCGAGGCCAAGCCCTTTTGGATCGACTTCTTTGACATCTTCGGCATCACCAACAAACGGGTCGCCACCTTCGAGCACAAGTCGCGCGGCAATAAAACCTACGCCATCGACCCCGAACGCGTCGCCTTCTTCTTGAGCTGTACCAACGAATGACTAGCTTGCTGCCTGCGGCAGCCACCAAGAGAAACCATTAAATAAAAAAACCGCTGACCACTAAAAATATTTTTCAGGAGTTTCAAATGCCAACAATTGACCAACACAAAGAAGCACTTTCATCGTTACATGAAGTCCTAAAGTGGTTCAAGGATGCAGATGCTGAAAAACTAAAAAGGTCAGATCTGGGCCCACTTTCTTTTGAAGCCTTTAGCGAAACGGTTACGAGAACTCTGGATCTGTATCGTTCACTTCTTGATTGCGATCTCACGAATATTTCATACGCGAAGCTCTCTGAGATAACTTCAGCAGGAAATGCCGCGAAGTCAACTCTAGAAGACATACAGGTGTTTGAGGTTACACAGCAAAATCCAGCTGGGGAGAGGCAGTCCATTATTCAAAGACTGGTTGATCAATGGGAATTTGACTTTGCAGCTGTAACACCCGTCTTAGCATATGCAACGAAAAGCAGTGCAGATTTTCAAAGGCTCGAGCGAGAAGCACGTGGTGCGCTCAGTGAATTAAATACATCAAAGGGTACGTTCAAAGAACAAACGGATGAAATTCTTGGACAAATGGGCACCGCATTGGGACAGGTTCAAGATGCGGCCAAAAAAGCGGGGGTCTCTAAACATACGGTGCACTTCAAAGAGGAGGCGAGCACTGCAAAATTGGTAGCGTTAGCTTGGTTATCAATCGCCATATTTCTTGCGATTGCAATTGTTTGCTACGTGATATTCCATGTGGAGCCAAAATTAGCCACGCTAGTTAACCCTACCGCGATAGAACTGGTGAAGGAGTCACTCCCACGATTGCTGGTTGTTTTTGTACTTAGTTTCGGGATGATTTGGGCAGCCAAGAACGTTTCTGCAAGTACTCACAACTTTGTTGTAAATCGCCACCGCCAAAACGCTCTTGCATCTTTTGAGACATTTGTGGAAGGTGCATCAGGAAAAGAAGTTAAGGATGCAGTCCTAATTCAAGCAACAAGCGCTGTTTTTTCTCCACAGGATACCGGCTATGCAAAGGGCGAACTTCCGCATCCGGTTAGCCCAGTATTTGAGGTGTTGAAGTCAGGCGCAAAGGATTGATAACTTCGAACCAATGCAAGCAGCTGTGCTAAGTCGCACTAGCTGATGTAAAAATTTCATCCGGCCGTCACAGGCTCCATGCGCACCACGGCACGCGCCCCCACGGCGCTGGCAAAGCGTTGGACTGTTCGCATGGATGGTGTGCCCCTGCCACTTTCGATGCGTGCCACTACGCTTTGGGTTGTGCCCATGAGTGCGGCCACATCGCCTTGCGTCAGGCCCGCTTTCGTGCGTGCTGCAATCAGTTCACGGGCCAGCTCAAACTCGGGCGCTTGAGCGTCATAGGCTTGGCGAACTGCGGGGTTGGCCAGCAGCTGGGCTTTCACGTCTTTCAGGCTTTTCACGTCGATTCCTCCAAGCGTTTCAATGCGATTGCAATCGCGCTTCGTGGTGTGGTCTGCGTCTTTTTGATAAACACATGTAGCACCAGCAAAGTGCGCCCCTGCACGGCCGCGTAAACGGCACGGGCAATACCATCGCGGCCCGTCATGCGCATTTCCCACAACTTGCTTTCGAGTGGCCGGATGTGCGGCAAGCCCACACGATGCGGCCCTAGCTCTTCCAGCATTTCACCGATGTGCAAAAACCGGGCTTGCATATCGGCGGGAATGGTCTGTAATTCACGCGCCGCCAGTGGATGCAGGGTCACCCTCCACTTGGTTTCAATTATAGCCTTTTTGCTATCTTTTGGATGTTTCATGCCGCTCCCCTAGGCCCTGCTTAGTCCATGCTTTTTTCGGATGTGGGCAATATCGCTCCAGCAGCTTAATGCGCCTCTATCGCCCTGATGGCTATCAAAACAGAAGGAGATTTTGACTTTGACCACATGACTTGCTTGGTGATAAAGTAGGTACGATTTCATATGTACGAATCAAGGAGGCCGCCATGCTCCCTACCGCCAAAGTTTTTACCAACGGCAACAGCCAGGCGATTCGCTTGCCCAAGGCGTTTCGTGTGGATGTCGATGAAATGTGGATCGCCCGCAACGAGGTGACGGGCGAGATCACGCTCAAGCCCAAGGACACGGAAACCTTGCGTCAGCGTCGCCTGGATGCGCTAATGGCCGCCATTGCCGAAAACCCATTGCCCGATGACTTTTTGTCGGACGCCAGTCGGCAAAACAAGCCGCCTAAAAATCCGTTTGCGGACTGGGAAGCGCCAACAGCCCACAAAGCCTCCGCGAAATCCAGCACCAAGGGCAGCGCCAAAACCAAGGTTGCCAAGTGATCAAGTACTTGGTCGACACCAACATCCTGGGCTACTTTGCGCGCAACAGCTCTGCTGCGCTGCAAAAGCGCATGTTGGCGGCGCTCAAAAAACAAGAGGTGGCCATCTCTGCCATCACCCGTGCCGAAATACGGTTTGGGCTGGCACTGCTGCAAGCCGATGACAAACGCCGCCGAACCATTGATTTGTTGCTCAATGAGATTCCCGTTTTGCCATGGACGCAGGAAGCCGCTGACCGCTATGGAGATATTGCCGCCCACCTGCAGCAAACCGGGCAGCCCATAGGTGACATGGACACCCAAATCGCCGCACACGCATTGGCGCTGGGCCTGCCCTTGGTGACCCACAACACGCGGCACTTCAAGCGGGTGGCGGGTTTGAAGCTTGAAGACTGGATGACCTGACAAGGTCGAACAGGTACAGGCCCTCCACCTTTTCACGCGCCCAGGGCGTTTTGCGCAGGAATTTCAAGCTTGAGCTGACGCTCGGGTCGTGCGAAAAGCAGCGGATAGGGATCTTTCTGGCTAACTCTTCCCAGCCGTAGCGCGCTTCGAGGGCGCGCACGATCGCCTCAAGCGTCACACCATGAAGGGGGTTACGCGGTTGTTCGTTGTGTGCAGTCGGGTCGTTCATATTTAGTTGGCACCTTCCTCAGCCCAGCCGTCTATCGCCGGGTAATAACGTGTCGAGCGTCAGGGGCTGTTTGGGGCTGAGCACTTCATACACACGGTTGGGTTGACCGATCATCGGCTCCAGGCCTGTGATCGACAGACCCGCTTGGTCCACCAGCTCTGACACGACGCGCAGTGCTGCGCGGTCATCTTTCTCTGTGCGGATGGGGGTGATTTCCATGATGTTCTCATCGCCCTTGTCATATTGAAACGCAGATTGTGCAAGTGTGCATCGATTTTTTCTAATGAATCTGCACCGAAGAACCAAAGCCATTCGTCCAATCGCATCAAAATAGGATGCGATTGACACGACATTCACATCACGCCCATGCCCCAGCAAACCTTCTCAACCCCCGATGCGCCAACGGTCCTGACCGTGCAAGGGCTCACGGGCGGCCCTAGCCCTGGTAACGCCCCGCTGTTCTCTAGCCTGGACCTGCGCATCCCCGCAGGCCTGACCGCCGTGACGGGTGACGAGGGCGTGGGCAAGACCAGTTTGCTGCGGTTGCTGGCGGGCGACTTGCCAGCGCTCGCGGGCACGCGGTCTGCGGCAGACGCCTTGTGGCTCAACCTGGCGCTGCCTGAACACAGCGAGTCCACACCCGAGCAGGTCTGGGCCGGAGTGCAGGCGCAATGCCCGCGCTGGAGCCCTGCGCTGCAAGCCGATTTGGTGGAGGCCCTGGGCTTTGCGCCTCACCTGGGCAAGAAGCTGTTCATGCTGTCCACCGGCAGCCGCCGCAAGGTGGGGCTGGTGGCGCTCTTGGCCTGCGGCGCCACCCTCACCTGCCTGGACCAGCCTTATGTGTCGCTGGACCAGGCCTCGGTCGTGGTGCTGCGCGAGTTCTTGAACGACATGGCCGCGCACCCCGCGCGCGCCTGGCTGGTGGCCGACTACGCGGCCGACCTGCAGCTAGCTTGGGCCAGCCACATCGCGCTGGGCTGAAAGCCGCGCACCCAAGAAACTGTCTCTTATACACATCTGACGCTGCCGACGATAAGGCTCGTGTAGATCTCGGT
>JAVLFR010000274.1:0-1891 GCA_046052785.1 Limnohabitans sp.
GCCAATGACCAGGGCGTGCTTGCCCTTGAGGTTAAAGCCAATGCTCTCGAGCATCTTCATGCAGCCGTAGGGGGTGCATGGCCAAAAGCCTGGCAAGCCCGTCATCAAGGCCCCTGCGCTGGCGATGTGAAAGCCGTCCACATCTTTGGCTGGACTGATGGCTTCAATCACTTTTTGTGCATCGATGTGGGCAGGCAAGGGCAGCTGCACCAAGATGCCGTGAATGCGGCTGTCTTGATTCAAGGCGTCTACGCGGGCCAGCAAGTCAGCTTCGGTCAGGGTGGCCTCGTATTTTTCGAGCACCGAGAACAAACCGGCGTCTTCGCAGGCTTTGACCTTGTTGCGCACATAGACCTGACTGGCAGGACTATCCCCTACCAACACCACAGCCAAGCCGGGGGTGAGGCCCTGGGCTTTGAGGGCCAGGGTGTCGAGGGCCACTTGGGCTCGCAGTTGTTTGGACAGGGCGTTGCCGTCAATCAGTTGTGCAGTCATTGCGGTTGTTAGAGATGAAATTTGGAATTGAAAACGCCCGTGAGGCACGGGCGTTGAAAGCTTGACTCCGAGTTCGGTGTTTAGGCTTTGGCTGGGTTTTGTCCGAGTGCGGTTTTCAGCAAATCGGCCACGGTGTTGGCATTGAGCTTTTCCATGATGTTGGCGCGATGCGCTTCAACGGTCTTGATGCTGATGCCGAGATCGTCTGCAATTTGCTTGTTCAAGCGACCAGCCACAATGCGTTCTAAAACTTGGGCTTCGCGGGTGGTCAACTTGGCCATCAGCGCGTCGCGGCTGGCGGCTTGCAAAGATTCAGCAAAAGCGGTGGTGGCTTGGGCCAGCATGCGTTCCACCAAGTTCACCAAGGCGGTTTCGTCAAAAGGCTTTTGGATGAAATCCATGGCGCCTTTTTTCATGGTGTCGACGGCCATGGGCACATCGCCGTGGCCTGTGATGAACACGATGGGCAGAGGGGATTTGCGCTCGACCAAGCGATCTTGCAGTTCGAGGCCCGTCATGCCACCCATGCGGATGTCCACAATCAAACAAGCCACTTCGCGCGGGTCGTAACGGCTGAGGAAGGTTTCGGCGGAGTCAAAGCAACGAACGCGGTAGTCCTTGCCCTCGAGCAACCATTGCAAGGAATCGCGAACAGCCTCGTCGTCGTCGACCACGTAGACGGTACCTTTTTTGGGAATCAAACTCATCTAAAAACTCCAACCTAGCGGACCGGTATCCAGAAGGAAAAGCGGCAGCCCGTTATTTCATCGCCATTGTAGAGGTTCTCCGCCTTCATTCGGCCTTGGTGGGATTCCACGATGGAACGGCACAAATTCAGACCAATGCCCATACCCTCAGGCTTGGTAGAAAAGAAGGCTTCAAACAAACGCTCCATCACTTCAGGCGGTAAGCCGCGACCTGTGTCGGTGACGGAAAACTCAATCACCTCTTGTCCCTCTTCGAGGCGGGGCAGCACTTTGAGCTCGACATCGCGCCGTGTCAGAGGGCGCTGGGCCAAGTCAATGGACTCGGCGGCATTGCGCATCAAATTCACCAAGACTTGCTCAATCAAAATAGGATCGACATTGATGGCGGGAAGACGTGACGCCTGCACTTGGTTGAGGCGAACTTGACGTCTGCGCATTTCAATCCCCGCCAATTCGACGGCTTCGCTCACCATGGTGGCGATGTCCGAAGGGGAGCGGTTGGGCTCGCTTCGTTTCACAAAACTGCGGATGCGTTGAATAATTTGCCCAGCACGTTGGGCCTGGTGTGCGGTTTTCTCTAAGGCCTGGAGCAATTCATCTTGATTCAAATTGTCGGCTTTGATGCGCGAAACCATGCCGCTGCAATAGTTGTTGATGGCGGTCAAGGGTTGGTTTAGCTCGTGGGCAAC
>JAVLFR010000275.1:0-1816 GCA_046052785.1 Limnohabitans sp.
GCCTTATCGTCGGCAGCGTCAGATGTGTATAAGAGACAGTCTCACGCCCATGATGTTCTTGAGCGGGGTGTTCTTCCCGCGCGATCAGTTGCCCGACATCGTGCGTGTCCTCTCAGAATGGCTGCCCCTCACCCAAGCCATTGCTTTGGTGCGCCCCTTGTTTTTAGACCAGTGGCCTGCCAACCCAGCGCTGCATCTTGGCGTGTTGGCCATCTACACGGTGGTCGCTTGGAAGATCGCCCTGCATCTGACGAAGAAGCGCTTCAAAGCTTGACGCACGTCAGCCAACCACCACCCTTCCCTCGCTAACATCGATTTTTTAGATTCAAACATCAACAAGGATTGCAAAATGAGCATTCAAACCGTAGGCATCATCGGCGCTGGCACCATGGGCAATGGCATCGCACAAGCTTGTGCCGTGTCTGGCGTGAACGTGGTGATGGTCGACATCTCTGACGCCGCCGTGGCCAAAGGCCTGGCCACCGTGTCAGGCAGCTTGGACCGCTTGATCAAGAAAGAAAAAATCACCGAGGCCGACAAAACCGCCGCTTTGTCACGCATCACCACCAGCACCCGCTATGAAGACCTCACAGGCGCACAACTCGTCATCGAAGCGGCCACTGAGAACTACGACCTCAAAGTCAAAATCGTTCAGCAACTCGATGGCATGCTGGCCCCTGACGCCTTGATCGCGTCCAACACCTCGTCGATTTCCATCACCAAGCTCGCAGCTGTCACCCGCCGCGCCGACCGCTTCATTGGCATGCACTTTTTCAACCCTGTGCCCATGATGGCCTTGGTCGAAATCATCCGTGGTTTGCAAACCTCAAACACCACCCACGCCGCAGTGCATGAGCTGGCCACGCGCTTAGGCAAAAGCCCCATCACTGTGAAGAACGCGCCAGGCTTTGTGGTCAACCGCATCTTGGTGCCCATGATCAACGAAGCCTTTTTTGTGTTGGCCGAAGGTGTGGCGACCGCCAAAGACATTGATGCGGGCATGATGCTGGGCTGCAACCAGCCCAGCGGCCCCTTGGCCTTGGCCGACATGATTGGCCTGGATGTCTGTTTGGCGGTGATGGACGTTTACTTGCAAGAGTTTGGCGACAGCAAGTACCGCGCTTGCCCACTGCTCAAAGAGATGGTGGCTGCAGGCCAACTGGGTCGCAAAACGGGCCGCGGCGTCTATACCTACTGAGCCACACCACTGCCTCCCACACCTTGGCATGAAATACGCCTTGCTCTCCGACATCCACAGCAACTTGCATGCGCTCGACGCCTGCCTGGCGCATGCGCAAGCCCAAGAAGCTGAGCGTATTCTCATCTTGGGTGATTTAGTGAGCTACGGCGCTTTTCCCGCCGAGGTGGTGGCGCGCTGCCAAGCCTTGCAGCAAGCAGGCGCCGTCGTGCTGCGTGGCAACCACGAATCGCTGGTGCAAACCCATAACCTCCACACGACCAGCCCTGACACGCACGCGTCCTTAGGCAGCCAAACCGCCCAGTGGACGCATGACCAGCTCTCGCCCGCACAACGCGTTTGGCTCGACATACTGCCCCTCACCGCACACGTCGATCAGATGTGGTTGGTCCACGCCAGTGCCGATGCGCCTGACCGTTGGCGCTATGTCGAGAACGAACGCATGGCCAGCCTCAGCTTGGACGCCGCATGCACACACCCCGATGTGCGCTATGTGTTTGGTGGCCATGTGCATGAGCAGAACCTGTACTACCGGGGATCCAGTAGTCGCCTGATGAAGTTCAGCCCGCAGCCGGGCGTGACCATTCCTGTACCCAGGCACCGGCAATGGTTATGTAC
>JAVLFR010000276.1:0-29075 GCA_046052785.1 Limnohabitans sp.
CCAGCGCCCGCGCTGCCAACCTGACCATGAACCGCGACCGCATCCGTGATGTGGCCGTGGGCCTGGGCGTGCGCACCGCCAAGTTCAGCTATGCCGAATCTGCCGACGAGCTGCTGCAGCAAGCCAAGACCATTGGTTTTCCGGTAGTCATCAAACCCGTGATGAGTTCTTCAGGCAAAGGCCAAAGCGTGGCCAAGACCGAAGCCGACATTCAACACAGCTGGGACTACGCCTGCGAAGGCATGCGCGGTGACCGCCGACGCGTCATCGTGGAAGAGTTCATCCACTTTGAGTTTGAAATCACCCTGCTCACGATTCGCCAGCGCAACGGCAGCACCGTTTTTTGCCAACCTATTGGTCACGTGCAAGAGCGCGGCGACTACCAATACAGCTGGCAGCCACAACCCATGAAGCCTGAGTACTTGAAGGCCGCAGAACAAATGGCTGAGAAGGTCACGTCAGACCTGGGCGGTGCTGGCTTGTTTGGCGTGGAATTCTTTGTGACCCAAGACGAAGTCATCTTCAGCGAACTGAGCCCTCGCCCACACGACACAGGCATGGTCACCCTGATCAGTCAAAACCTGAGCGAGTTTGATTTGCATGCGCGCGCTATTTTGGGCCTGCCTATTCCCAACATCGACACGGTCGAAGGTGCGAGTGCTGTGGTGTTGGCGACCCAAGATGGCAAAGCCCCCACCTTCACAGGTGTGGCCGAAGCCATGAGCGAGCCTGGCACCGATGTACGAATTTTTGGCAAGCCCACCACGCGACCTTACCGACGAATGGCGGTGACTTTGGCCAAAGGTCCTAACGCTTTAGCGCGCGCGCGTGCCGCAGCAAAAAAGATTTCAGTCGTCACGCACTGAGCGTTCACCACCGCCATGCAAAAGGGAGCTTGAAGCGCCCTTTTGCGTTGATGTGTTTTAAGCGTTGACGCCAAAGCCCGCAACGCTTGGCAACTCACCCCCTGCATGAACAGCCACCGCACAGTATTTGAACTCGGGAATTTTCCCAAAGGGGTCCAGCGCTGGGTTGGTCATCCTATTGGCGGCGGCTTCGTAGTAGGCAAATGGGACGAACACCGCACCTTGTGGCGTGCCGTCATCACGGCGCACACGCAAGGTCACTTGGCCGCGGCGTGAGGCGATGGTGATGACATCCCCTGCCTCCACCCTTAAGCGGTTCATATCTGCAGTACACATCGACGCGGTAGCGAAAGGCTCTAGCGCATCGAGCACCATGGCACGTCGCGTCATGCTGCCTGTGTGCCAATGTTCCAACTGCCGACCTGTGATCAACACAAACGGATAGTCGCTATCTGGCCGTTCATTGGCAGGAATGATGTCAGCGGGCACCAAGTGCACGCGGCCATCGGCAGTGTCAAAGTGGTCGATAAAAACGGTTGGTGCACCGGGGTCTTCTGCTGTCAAGCAAGGGTAGGTCACGCTCGACTCCCGCTGCAACCGCTCCCAGGTGATGCCACCAATGGCCGCATGCATGGCTTGACGCATTTCATCGTAGACCTCTGCCACGCCATGGTGCTCACCTGTGTAGTTCCACGATAAATCCATGCGTTTGGCGATCTCTTGAATGATCCACAAATCCGCACGCGCCTGGCCTGGTGGATCAATAGCTTGCTTGCCCAACTGCACCATGCGGTCGGTGTTACTGACCGTGCCTGTTTTTTCAGGCCATGCCGTGGCAGGCAACACCACATCGGCGAGCCATGCGGTTTCGGTCATGAAAATGTCTTGCACCACCAAGTGCGCCAGCGATGCCAAGGCGTGGCGCGCATGGTTCAAGTCGGGATCACTCATGGCTGGGTTTTCACCCATGATGTACATGCCGCGAATCTTGTGGGGGTCAGCGTCATCGGTCAAGATTTTGCCCATGATCTCCACCACGGTGTAGCCAGGTTCGTCGTCCAGCGGGGTGTCCCAAAACTTTTCAAACCAATCGTGCGCGGCCTTGTTGGTGACGCGTTGGTAGTTGGGGTACATCATGGGAATGAGGCCTGCATCACTCGCACCCTGCACATTGTTTTGGCCGCGCAATGGGTGCAAGCCAGAGCCGGGTTTGCCGATTTGACCGGTGACGGTGACCAACGCAATCAAACAACGCGCATTGTCGGTGCCGTGCACGTGCTGGCTCACCCCCATACCCCACAACACCATCGCGCTTTTAGCCGTGGCAAACTCGCGCGCGACTTCGCGCAAAGTTTGCGCAGGAATACCGCAGATGGGTGCCATCGCCTCAGGGCTGTAGCCTTTGACGTTTTCTTTCAAGGCTTCGAAGTTGTTGGCACGGCGACGGATGAAGTCTTCATCCACCAAGCCTTCGTCAATCACGGTATGAATGAGTGCATTGAGTAGGGCCACATCCGTGTCGGGCTTGAACTGCAAGGTGCGCCAAGCGTGTTTGCCAATGTCCGTGATACGCGGGTCGGCCAACACAATTTTGGCGCCGCGCTTGGCCGCGTTCTTCATCCATGTCGCAGCGACAGGGTGGTTGGTGGTGGGATTGGAGCCAATCACAAAAATCAGCTCCGCGTGCTCAACGTCATTGACTTGGTTGCTCACGGCCCCCGAGCCCACACCTTCTAAAAGTGCTGCCACACTCGAGGCGTGACACAAGCGCGTGCAGTGATCCACGTTATTGGAACCAAAGCCTGTGCGCACCAACTTTTGAAACAAATACGCTTCTTCGTTGCTGCCCTTGGCCGAGCCAAAGCCTGCCAAAGTTTTGCGACCGTGTGTGTCACGCAATTGTTTGAGTTGGCCGCCAGCCAAAGCCAAGGCCTCTTCCCACGTCGCTTCGCGAAACACCTCCGACCAGTCAGCGGCATCGCGGTTGAGTTGATCAATCGACTCTGGATCCTTGGACACGCCGCGCTTACGAATTAGTGGCACAGTCAATCGCTGCGGGTTGTGGATGTAGTCGAAACCAAAGCGACCTTTCACACACAGACGGTTGTGGTTGGCAGGGCCATCTCGCCCATCCACGCTGACAATTTGGTTGTCCTTCACGTTGTAGGTCAGCAAACAACCCACGCCGCAGAATGGACACACCGAATCCACTTTCTTGTCGACCACTTGTGAGCCAATTTGCGACTTTGGCATCAGCGCGCCTGTGGGGCAAGCCTGCACACATTCACCGCAAGCCACACACGTGCTACTGCCCATTGCATCATCCAAATCGAAAACAATTTGGCTGTGTGCGCCACGATTGGAGAAGCCAATCACGTCATTGACTTGCTCTTCACGACATGCCCGCACACAACGGTTGCATTGAATACAAGCATCCAAGTTCACGGCCATCGCGGGATGTGACACATCGCATGCGGGTTGCTCACGGCGCAATGCTCGCAACTCAGGACGCACCGTCACACGCATACGAGAAGCCCAGTCACTCAACTCCCCGTGCTGGCCTTCGTCATGCCACTTGTACCCCATATCAGGCATGTCAGAAAGTAACATCTCAAGAACCATCTTCTGACTCTTCACTGCGCGCTCACTCACCAAGACTTCGAGCCCTGCCGTGACCGTTCGACAGCAACTCGGCGCTAATGCCCGCTCGCCTTTGATCTCGACCACACACGCGCGGCAGTTGCCATCCGAACGTAAGCCATCTTTGTGGCAAAGGTGCGGCACGTTTACACCGTGGCGCTGCGCTGCTTTCAAAATGGTCTCGCCCTCATAGGCTTGCACAGTTTGGTCGTTGAGCTTGAACGCGATGGGTTGCGGCATCAAGTCAACAGATTTGACCGAGGCGTTCATTTAAACGATCTCCTCTGGAAAATACGTTTGCACGCAACGCACGGGATTAGGTGCCGCTTGACCCAAACCACAAATTGAGGCGTCGGTCATCACTTGATTCAAGTCTTCTAAAGTGCTGTTGTCCCACACTTTCGCTTGCATCAGTTGGGCAGCCTTGGCCGTACCCACCCGACACGGCGTGCACTGGCCGCAGCTTTCATGCGCAAAGAATTTCATCATGTTGATGGCCGCATCGCGTGCAGAGTCGTGCTGGCTCAGCACGATGACGGCCGCTGAACCAATGAAACAACCATAGGGCTGCAACGTGTCAAAGTCCAAAGGAATGTCATTCATGCGCGCGGGCAAGATGCCTCCCGACGCACCGCCTGGTAAATAGGCATAGAGCTCATGCCCCTCGAGCATGCCGCCACAATACTCGTCAATCAACTCTTGAATCGTGATGCCCGCTGGCGCGAGCTTGACACCGGGTTGCTTGACGCGGCCGCTCACACTGAAGCTGCGCAAGCCTTTGCGACCATGGCGACCAAAACCGCTAAACCAGTCTGCGCCTTTTTGCACGATATCACGCACCCAATACACGGTTTCAAAGTTGTGCTCGAGCGTGGGCCTGCCAAACAAGCCCACTTGCGCAATATAGGGGGGGCGCATGCGGGGCTCGCCGCGTTTGCCTTCAATGCTCTCAATCATCGCGGACTCTTCGCCGCAGATGTAGGCGCCTGCACCGCGGCGCAACTCGATGTGCGGCAAAGGGCAAGGCGGGTTGGCTTGCAAGCGGGCCAACTCCCGTGCGAGCAGGGCACGGCAGCCGTGGTACTCATCGCGCAAATAAATATAAACCTGGTCAATGCCCACCACATAAGCCGCTACCAGCAAACCTTCTAAAAAGCGATGCGGGTCACGCTCCAGGTAGGTGCGGTCTTTGAAGGTACCCGGTTCACCCTCGTCAATGTTGACCGCCATCAAGCGTGGCGCAGGTTGCTCGCGCACGATGCGCCACTTGCGCCCCGCGGGAAAACCTGCACCCCCCAAGCCGCGCAGCCCAGAATCTGTCATGGCTGAGAGAACTGGCTCTGCCTCGACTTTGCCTGCATGCAAATCAACCAGCAGTTGGTAGCCGCCATCAGCCACGTAGTCATCCATGTCGACATGCTCGGTCATGGCGGGGTAAGTTTGCTTGGCGTTCACAGCGGCGACCACCCGTTCAGGCGTGGCATGGGCCACGGGATTTTGGTGAACCACAGCAATCGGGGCTTGTTCGCATCGGCCCACACATGGCGCAGAAATGACACGCAGGTTGGCACTGCCTAGCAATGCAGGTAATTTTTCTAGCAACTGTTTTGCGCCCGACAACTCACAGCTCAAGCCATCGCACACGCGCACAGTCAGCTCTGGGAACGCCTGATCACCCCGCACGACTTCAAAGTGGTGGTAGAAGGTAGCCACTTCAAACACTTCGGCCATGGGTAAATTCATTTCTTTGGCCAAGACCACCAAGTGACGGTCATACAGACAACGATACGCGTCGTTCAGCTTATGCAAATACTCAATCAACAAATCGCGGCGATGCGGCGCTTGACCAATCAATGCGCGCACTTCATCCATAGACACACCGTCTACTTGACGGCCTTTGAGTTGACCTTTGAGACGAATGGTCTCGCGCATTTTTTCCAAAGTTTCGATATGAACGATCGGTAAACTTTGTTGGCTAGGTGGATTCATTTCTGGTGATCAAACTCTCTCAATAATCAAAGCAATGCCCTGACCCACACCAATGCACATCGTGCACAGCGCATAGCGCCCACCGGTTGTGTGCAATCGATTCATTGCAGTCGTCACAAGACGCGCCCCAGAGGCCCCTAGCGGATGACCCAATGCAATGGCGCCACCCCATGCGTTGACACGTGCATCGTCATCCTTCAAGCCCAGCAGACGCAACACGGCCAAACCTTGTGCCGCAAATGCCTCATTGAGTTCAATGACATCGATTTGGTCCATCGTCAAACCCGTTTGTGCCAACACTTTTTGGGTGGCAGGTGCAGGGCCAATGCCCATCACACGGGGCGCTAACCCAACAGTAGCCATGCCCACCACGCGGGCTTTGGGTGTCAACCCATATTGTTTCACGCGCGCTTCGTTGGCCAACAACAAAGCACAGGCGCCATCGTTCACACCGCTGGCATTGCCTGCGGTCACACTGCCTTCGGGGCGCACCACGCCTTTGAGTTTGGTCAACGAGTCGAGGGTGGTGTCTCGCGGGTGTTCGTCTTGGCTCACCACCACAGCATCGCCTTTTTTCTGTGGAATAGTCACAGGGCAAATTTCGCGTGCAAAGTGACCTGCTTGAATGGCTGCCATGGCATTGCGTTGGCTGCGCAAAGCCATGAGGTCTTGGGCTTCACGTTCAATCTTGTAATCCACCGCCACGTTCTCAGCGGTTTCAGGCATGCTGTCCACACCGTATTGCGCTTTCATGAGTTTATTCACAAAGCGCCAGCCTATGGTGGTGTCGTACACCGCGTTGTTGCGGCTGAACGCGCTCTCGGCTTTGGGCATGACAAAGGGGGCGCGACTCATGCTCTCGACACCGCCCGCAATCATCAGCGACGCTTCACCTGACTTGATAGCGCGTGCAGCAGAACCCACTGCGTCCAAACCCGAACCGCATAAGCGGTTGATGGTGCCGCCTGAGACCTCCAAGGGCAAGCCAGCCAGCAGTGCGGCCATGCGGGCCACGTTACGGTTGTCTTCGCCAGCTTGGTTAGCACAGCCGTACAGCACATCGGTGACTTGCGACCAATCGACTGTGGGGCTGCGTTCCATCAAGGCCTTGATGGGCAAGGCAGCCAAATCGTCGGTACGCACGCTGCTGAGAGCACCGCCATAACGGCCAAAAGGGGTACGGATGGCGTCGCAAATGAAGGCGTGTGTCATGGCAAATCAGTCAAAATAAATTAGAAAAGTTTGAACAAGCTGGTCGCTTCCAAATCCAGCACTTCAGTATCAGCGGCGTTGCGTAACTGCCAGCGCCAACGCAAGATACCAAGACTGGAATTGCTTTGCGAGACGCGGCTCTCCAGCACGGTCACACGCAAGCGCAGAACATCGTTGGGTCGCACCGGATGAGGCCACTTGATGTAGGCCAAGCCCGGTGAGGCATACGACTCGGAACCTGCCAAAAATGCATCGGCGGCCAAACGCATGGCGATGCTACAGGTGTGCCAGCCGCTGGCAATCAAGCCTTCAAAGGGTCCCCGCGCAGCCGCCTCGGGGTTGGTATGAAACCACTGCGGATCCCACTGCTGAGCGAAGTTCAACACTTCGGCCTCGCTCACCGCATAAGGACCGGCATCCAATACTTGCCCCGTTTTAAATTCAGCAAACTGCATGCACCCTTCCTGTTTTTAAACAGCGCGTTGCAACCAAGGGCTAACTCGGTAGCGTTCACCACGATAGCAAGCATCCAAGGCCTGCAACACGGCCACCACGCGGGTGCGTCCCATGCGATCTAGCCAATCAAACGGCCCCGCAGGGTAATTCACACCGAGCTTCATGGCAGCGTTGGCACCTTCGGGGGTACACACGCCTTGGAGCACAGCATCTGCCGCTTCGTTGACAAGCATAGCCAACGTACGCGCCACCACCAAGCCCGGTGTATCGGACACCTGCGCAGGAACATAGCCCAAAGCGTGCAGCGCAGCAGCAGCAAGTTCTGATGCATCCTGACGGCCCACACAGGCAAACGCTAAAACACCACCTGCGACAGTGGGTAATTCATCAAACACCGCCACGTGTTTCAAACACGCGTCTTGCGCAACTTGCCAAGCAGGCCGGCCATCGGTTTGGCGCAATTGCAAACCCGCCACCTCTAAACCCACCCAGTTGCTGCTGGTCGCGCGTGAAGCGGCTTTGCCACCTAAGTGGTGACTTACAGCAACGGCTAGAGCATCAGCCACGTCACCACTGCCATGCACCACCCATTGACCAGTGGGAGCCAAAGTTGAGACATTTGTCGCAGCCAACGCAGGGGCACCGTCGGGGTAGTTGTAAAAACCTCGGCCGCTCTTGCGCCCCAGCCAGCCGCCATCCACCATCTCACGTTGAACCAAACTGGGGGTGAATCGACGGTCAAAGAAGTTGGCTTCAAACACGGACTGCGTGACTGAGAAATTTGTGTCGTGACCTATCAGGTCCATTAACTCGCAAGGTCCCATGCGAAAACCCGCACCACGAAGCAAGGCATCGAGTTGCTCTGGCTGCGCAGCTTGCTCTTGCAACAAGGCCAAGCTCTCGGCGTAAAACGGTCGCGCGATGCGGTTGACGATGAAGCCCGGGGTTGAACGGGCATGCACCGCTGTTTTGCCCCAGGCACCCGCCAGATCAAAAATACTTTGGGCCACTGCGGAATCCGTTTGCAAACCAGACACCACCTCGACCAATTTCATCAGCGGCACAGGGTTGAAAAAGTGCATCCCCACCATGCGAGCTGGATGCTTCAAACCATGGGCAATTGCAGTCACCGACAACGACGAGGTGTTGGTAGCTAAGATGCAATGCTCAGCCACCAAAGCCTCAAGCTCTTGGAACAGGCTGCGTTTGACAGCCAGATTTTCCACAATCGCTTCGACCACTAAGCTCACATGAGCGGCATCGCTGAGTTGTGCCACGGGCGTGATGCGTGACAACACGCCTTGAACGGCATCAGCCGTCATCTTGCCTTTGGTCACCAACGCGGTCAAGGTGTCGGCGAGTTTGTGTTTGGCTTGGACGGCGGCTTCAGCACGCGTGTCATACACCCACACGTTGTGGCCTGATTGCGCGGCCACTTGAGCAATGCCCATGCCCATGATGCCCGCACCCACCACCAAAATGGGGGCTTGATTTAAGTTGTGTGTGCTCATCGAAAAATGTGAATGAGTGAACCTTATTGAGGAATCCAGTTGGCGGGGCGTTTGCCCAAGAAGGCGGCAAAACCTTCACGCGCTTCGTCGGTGCCACGCACGCGAGCAATCGTGCTCGCAGTTATTTCGCGCACTTGATCTGACACAGGCGCCACACTGAGTTGGTCCATGAGCTGTTTAATTTCAATTTGCGCTTGTGGGCCACCGGCCACCAGCTCGGCCACCACACGGTCCACCTCGGCATCCAATCCATCTGCACTCACCACACGTTGCACCATGCCCATGCTCAGGGCGGTGCGTGCATCTATGCGCGTGGTGGTCAGCGCCAGGTAACGTGCATGGCGTTTACCTACCGCATTCACCACATAGGGACCAATCACGGCGGGCAAGATGCCAAATTTAGCTTCACTCACCGCAAAGCTGGCGTTGTCAGCCACCACGGCCATGTCGCAAGCACAGGTCAAGCCCACGCCCCCCCCCAGGGCTGCGCCTTGCACACGGGCTAACGTAGGTTTGGGGCTGCTAGCAATACGGTGCAGCATGGCCGCAAAACGACGCGCATCAGCGGTATTCCATTCGATAGAGGCTCCACTCGCGCGTTGCATCCATTGCAAGTCGGCCCCAGCGCTGAAGTGCTTGCCCTCGCCTGCTAGCACGATCACACGCACAGTGTCGTCTTGGCTGAGTTGTGTGAAAGCAGCGTCAAGCTCGCCAATCATCACCTCGTCAAACGCATTAAACACCTGTGGGCGTGACATGGTGATTTGTGCCACGCCGGCAGCACGCTGGCTGATGACCAGCGTTTGAAACGATTGACTCATCAATACGTCTCCAAGTGCAAGCGACCTTCTTGTTTGAGTGCTTGACCCACAGTTTCCCAGTTCAAGCCAGCTTGGGTGGCCACGTCACGCAAGGCCAGCACCACACCTTCTTCCATGCTTTTTAGGCCGCAGACATAGATGTAAGTGTTGGGGTCCTTGAGTAAGGCCACGAGGTCTGCACTTCGCTCGCGCAAGAGGTCTTGCACATAGCGTTTGGTTTGACCTTGCTCGCGCGAGAAGGCAAAGCTGATGTCAATGAAATCTTTGGGCAACTTTTGCAACGGGCCAAAGTAAGGCAATTCTTTTTGCGTGCGCGCACCGAAAAACAGCATGAGCTTGCCGCTTTCAAACTTGCCACTTTGACGCAAACGACGACGCCACTCGGTCATACCGCGCATAGGCGCACTGCCGGTACCCGTGCAAATCATCACGATGTTGGACTTGGGGTGGTTGGGCATCAAGAAACTGCTACCAAAGGGCCCAATGACTTGAACGGTGTCGCCTGTTTTCAAATCACACAAATAGTTGGAAGCCACACCTTTGACAGGCTTGCCATCGTGGTCCTCCACCACGCGCTTCACGGTGATGGACAGGTTGTTGTAGCCTGGACGCTCGCCATTGCGAGGGCTGGCGATGGAATATTGGCGTGGATGGTGGGCCTTACCCTTGCCATCTGCGCCTGGGGGCACGATGCCAATGGACTGGCCTTCCAACACGGGAAACGGCATGTTCCCAAAGTCCAGCACGATGTGATGGGTTTCGTTAGATGTACCGGCTTCATTCACTTGCACATTGCCCACCACCGTGGCGGTAGTCGGGGCTTTGGGACCATGCAAATTTGTGTAGGGATGCGCTGCAGACCAAGGTGGCACTGTTGCACCAAAAGCTGCCGAGTTGAAGACATCGCTTTGGCCTGCTGAAGCAAGGATCGAGGTAGTGGAAGCTTCGGTCAAAACGGCTTCTACGGATGCAGCATCAGCACCTAACGCGACCAATTCGGTCTCCGACAGCACAGCAGGCAAATCGTCCCACGAGAATTGCTCTTCCACGGAGTAAGCCGCAGATTTGGGACGCATATGCCAATTGTCAATTGAGCCTGTTGGGCAGGGTGGCACACACGCCATACAAAAATTGCACTTATCGGCGATCACCACGTAATTGCGGCTGTCATGCGTGATGGCACCCACCGGACAGGTCGCCTCGCAAGTGTTGCAACGGATACAAATTTCCGGGTCAATCAAATGCTGGTTAAAAAGTTCGGCAGGTGCATTCATGGCATTTACGACTTATAAAAATCAGTTGAAACGAACATAGTCAAAGTTCACTGGCTGGCGGTTAATACCCATCACAGGAGGTGAAATCCAATTGGCGAACTTGCCTGGCTCAACCACACGGCCCATCAGACTGGCAACATAAGCACGGTCTTCGTTAGAAGGCAACCATTCGCCCACTTTGGCCATCCACTGTTCATCGGTCACCACCTCGCCATCAGGCGTGATCTTAGCGCCAGACAAAGAGCCAATGTTGCGGTGGAAGGCTTTGTGAGGCGCCTTGAGTTTGAAGGGGATACCCGCCTTTTCAATCACGCGGTTCCAACGGTCGATGCCGCCCTTGGAGTCGGTGATGTAGTCGTCGCGCAGCACTTCGTTCAAGGCGTTGAGCATCGGCACTTCTTTTTCGATCAGCTTGCCGCCTTCGACCGACAAGATCTTGTAGCTGTTGCCCTTGAGCACGTGGTCATCGGTGCGCTTGCCTTCTTCGTAGCGGCCCTTGAGGCCCGAGCTGTAGAAGGTGGCGGCGTTGGACGACTCGTCGGCGCCGAACAGGTCGATGGTCACCGAGAAGTGGAAGTTGATGTAACGCTGGATGGTCGGCAGGTCAATCACGCCGGCGGCGCGCAGCTTGCCCACGTCGTCTGTTTTGAGTTCATTCATCACATCCACCGTACGCTGGATGGTGCGGCTCACACCGGACTCACCCACAAACATGTGGTGCGCTTCTTCGGTCAGCATGAACTTGGTGGTGCGGGCCAGCGGGTCGAAAGCGGACTCGGCCAGGGCGCACAACTGGAACTTGCCGTCGCGGTCGGTGAAGTAGGTGAACATGAAGAAGGACAGCCAGTCAGGGGTCTTTTCGTTGAAGGCCTGCAGGATGCGGGGGTTGTCTTCGTTGCCGCTGTTGCGCTGCAGCAGGGCGTCGGCTTCTTCACGGCCGTCCTTGCCGAAGTACTTGTGCAGCAAGTACACCATGGCCCACAGGTGGCGGCCTTCTTCCACGTTGATTTGGAACAGGTTACGCAGGTCGTACATGCTGGGGGCGGTCAGGCCCAGGTGGCGCTGCTGCTCGACGGATGCGGGCTCGGTGTCGCCTTGCGTCACGATGATGCGGCGCAGGTTGGCGCGGTGCTCGCCAGGCACGTCTTGCCAGGCTTTTTCACCGATGTGGTCACCGAAATGGATCTTGCGGTCTTCTTCACCGGGGTTGAGGAACACGCCCCAACGGTAGTCGCGCATCTTGACGTGGCCGAACTGGGCCCAGCCTTGCGGGTCCACGCTCACGGCCGTGCGCAGATACACATCCATGTCGGTCGAGCCTTCGGGGCCCATGTCGTCCCACCAGTTGATGAAGTTGGGCTGCCACTGCTCGAGTGCGCGCTGCAGCGTGCGGTCTTCCGACAGGTTGACGTTGTTGGGGATTTTTTCGCTGTAGTTGATACCGGACATGAGAGTCTCCAGAAATTAAAAGCAACGGTGGGGTCAAAGTTAGGTTGCAGCGGGCACCACCGGGAAGCCTGCTGCACAACGTCAGAACATCAAACGCGGTTCAAATCGAAAACAGATTTTTCGCCTTTACCGTAAACCTTCAGAGCGCCCTTTTCGCCAACTGCATTGGGGCGATTGAAGATCCAGTTTTGCCATGCGGACAAGCGGCCAAAGATGCGTGTTTCCATGCTTTCTTTTTGGCAGAAACGCAAGTTGGCTTCCAAGCCAGTCAAACTGTCCGGCGACATCGCAGCGCGCTCTTCGACGGCCATGCGGATTTCGTCTCCCCAGTCAATATCATCTGGCGCAACCGTGACCAAGCCAAGTGCCAATGCTTGTTGAGCATCGAGCGATTGACCCACCACAGCACGCGCGCTTTCCAGTGGACCCACTTCTTCATAGAAGCGGCGCTGTAAACGAGACTGGTGGTTGACCATGGGGAAGAAACCAAAGTTCATTTCACTCAAGGCGATATGCGGCGCTTTTTCTGGACTGTCTGGTAAATCGAGCATGTAGGCACGGTCAGCTGCGAAAGCCAATTCAGCCAAGGTACCGACAAAGCAAGTGCCCTCCTCAATCAAGGCAAACAACGAACGAGATGTCACATCCACGCGAGCCAAGGTGCGGCGCAACAAACCAATGGTTTCGTTGACCAACCAGTGATCTTGGTGCTGAGCCAAGATGGCATCGCTTTGCAAAGCGAGCTTGGCGTCACCTGCAGTTTTGAGCAACCAGGTGCCGATATCGAGTTCATTGGTGCGCAAATTCAAAATTGCATCGTCCAACTCACGGGCCATTTGCAGGGGGTACCAGTTGGCCCCTGCGGCTTGAATGGCGGCCACGTTATCAGGCAATGCGCCTTTGGGTGCGTGAACTGTCAAAGTAGCGGTGCGCTTGACGCGGTCAATCGCGACTTGCACGTATTCATAAGAGATGCTGTCTGCACCGATCTCACGCTTGAGTGGGGTCAAGGCCACACCTTGACCTGCGGCGGCTAAGCCTGGACGCTTGCAATGGGCTGCGGCTTTGCTGGCACGCGCATGCACGGCAGCAGCAAACTGAGCAGGCTTGGCGATCTCGTCGACCAAGCGCCAATCCACGGCCTTTTGCCCACGCACACCTTCCACGCTCGTACAAAATAAATCAGCATGGTCATGGCGCACTTTGCGCTTGTCGGTCACGCGGGTCAAACCACCGGTGCCTGGCAATACGCCGAGCAATGGCACTTCTGGCAGTGAGACGGCCGACGAACGATCATCCACCAAGACGATTTCGTCACAAGCCAATGCCATCTCGTAGCCGCCGCCTGCACAGGCGCCGTTGACGGCTGCGACAAACTTCAACCCGCTGTGGCGGCTGCTGTCTTCAATGCCATTGCGTGTTTCGTTGGTGAACTTGCAAAAGTTCACTTTCCATGCGTGTGTGGACACGCCCAACATAAAGATGTTGGCACCCGAGCAGAAGATGCGGTCTTTCAAACTGGTCACCACCACACTCTTGACTTCGGGGTGCTCAAACCGAATACGGTTCAATGCGTCATAAAACTCGATGTCCACGCCCAAGTCATAGCTGTTGAGCTTGAGCTTGTAGCCAGGACGAATACCGCCGTCTTCATTGATGTTGAGTTGCAAGGTGGCGATCTCGCCTTCGTACTTCACTGACCAGTGTTGGTACTGGTTTGCTTCCATCTGATAGTTGACCGTGGTAGGTTGGCTCATGTCTGGGTCTCCAAGTTAAATCTGGCAAATTTGCGGTTACGTACACAGAAGTTGTTCACCTCTTTGTTGCAGTATATTGCAATCATTCAAATAAAACATGCATTTTTATGCATTAAAGGGTAAACACCTAAGCCACCTGTTACACAGGTATAGAAAAGGCGGGAGGGGTAACAAACGGTCTAGGCCACTTAGATAGGCAGATTGATCACCGCACGCAAGCGCGCACGCAAGGTTTGAAAACTGTCCTCTAGAGACTGAGCGCTGGTATCAAAGGTCATGTCGGCCTTGGCATAAAAAGGCGCACGACCTTCCAGGATCATCTTCAAATCGTCAAGGGCTTCGGCACTACCCGCCATAGGCCGCATGTCACCCTGCGCAGCCACGCGCGATAAATGCTCTTCAGGCTTGGCTTGCAGCCACACGGTGTAGCAATGAGAGAGCATTTCATTCAGCGTGGCCGAGTCAGATACCAAGCCACCCGGAGTGGCAATGATGACTTCGGGGTAAATCTGAATGGCCTCTTCTAAAGCACGGCGCTCATAGCGGCGATAGGCATTGGTGCCATAAAGGTTGTGAATCTCAGAGATGCTACAGCCCGCAAACTTTTCAATCTCTCGGCTCAGTTCAATGAAGGCATAACCCAAATCTTTGGCCAAGCGCTGCCCCAGCGTTGTTTTACCTGCCCCGCGCAGGCCAATGAGCGCAATACGATTGGTGCGCGCAGCCTCTTGGGTTGAACCAAACAGCACCGAAATTTGTTCGCGCACGCGACGCAGATCAGACTCGTTGCGGCTGCTCAGCATCTCGCGCAACAGCAACCATTCGGGCGAAGTGGTGGTCACATCGCCAATCAATTCGGCCAACGAGCATTGCAAGGCCCCTGCCACTTGCAAAAGCACCAAGATGGATGCATTGCCTTCCCCGTATTCCAAGCTGGCCAAGTGGCGTTCGGACACATTGGCAGCGACGGCCACCGCTTTGCGGGTCAGTCCACGTCGTGCACGCAATCCGCGCACGCGTTCACCCAAAGCCATCAAAAACGGGTTTTTTGCCTCAACCAGCTCAGCCATCAATCATTTCCAGTCTTTTTAAGCTAGGACTAACCCTATAACATGCAATATATTGCTGGACATGCGGTTTAACGCATGTTAGTCTTCGTTTGAGCATAATAATTCATGTTGGAACATATGACAAGCACCCAAGTCTCAGCCGATGCCATGGCACAAGCACAATCCCGCTTCAAAACGCGGCTAGCGGCCGTCACAGCGCAGGTTCATCACCGTACGCTCGATAGTACATTGGACGAATGGCTCAATGCCAACCTAGGCACTGACAGCCTAACCTACCGCGAACTCAAGCAGTCGTGCGAAGAAGGCGTGGCCCAAGGCTGGCTGTGCAAATACGAAGGCGGCGGCCTGCGCTATGGCCGAATCTTCAAACCCTCAGAAGAATTGCACGGCTTTTCTGTCGATGTGGTGGATATGCAAAACGTGGCTGGCCCCCACCACACCCATCCCCAAGGAGAGATTGACCTCATCATGCCCATAGACGAGGATGCTCAATTTGATGGCCGCCCTGCAGGCTGGTTTGTATGCCCACCCGGCAGCGCACACAGGCCCACTGTGACTCAAGGCCGCGCCTTGGTCTTGTATCTTTTGCCCAACGGCGAAATTGAATTCACGAAGTGAAAATTCTCTCAATTTAGAAAGCACCCCATGACTGAACTTCTCTCCAACTACGTCAGCGGCCAGTGGCAAAGCGGCAATGGCGCAGGCACCACCTTGCACGACCCCGTTTTGGGAACAGAATTGGTGCGCGTCGACGCATCTGGGCTTGATCTAGCCGCTGCATTTGCTTTTGCCCGCCACAACGGCGGTGCAGCATTACGCGCCCTCACTTACGCGCAACGTGCAGCCATGCTCGGTGCAGCCGCCAAAGTGCTACAAGCCAATCGAGATGCTTATTACGACATCTCCACTGCCAACAGCGGCACCGTCAAAAACGACACCGCGGTGGATGTAGACGGCGGCATTTACACCCTCAGCACTTACGCCAAGATGGGCGAGAGTTTGGGTGACACCCACTTCATGCACGACGGTGAACCCGCTCGCTTGGGCAAAGACCCGCTCTTCCAATCACAACACGTGCTCACGCCCACACGCGGCGTGGCCCTGTTCATCAACGCCTTCAACTTCCCATCCTGGGGCTTGTGGGAAAAAGCGGCACCTGCACTTTTGTCGGGCGTGCCCGTCATCGTCAAGCCAGCCACCACAACAGCATGGCTTACCCAACGCATGGTCAAAGACGTGGTCGATGCAGGCCTATTCCCCCCAGGCGCAATTTCAGTTATTTGCGGCAGCTCGGCTGGACTGATGGACCAACTCGAACCGTTCGATGTGGTGTCATTCACCGGCTCTGCAGACACCGCCGCCATTATCCGATCGCATCCTGCAGTCACCAAGAAATCTGTGCGCGTGAACATCGAAGCCGACAGCGTGAATTCTGCCTTGCTGCTACCCAGCGAAGCGGTTGGCAGTGAAGCCATTGATTTATTGGTCAAAGAAGTCGCCCGCGAAATGACCGTCAAGTCGGGCCAGAAATGCACCGCGATTCGCCGCGTGTTGGTACCAGAAAATTTGTATGACACCGTGGCCCAAGCCTTGTCTGCCCGCTTGGCCAAAACCACCGTAGGCAACCCCCGCAACGAATCCGTGCGCATGGGTGCCGTGGTGAACCGCGAACAGTTCAATGCTGTGCGTGATGGTTTGCACTATTTAAAAGCCCAAGCCACTGTGCTTCACGATGGCAGCACCCATGCGTTGGTGGATGCCGATGCGGCCATTGCCTGCTGCGTTGGTCCAACATTGCTGGGGACAAGCCATGCATCAGGCAGCGATGCTGCCGACCGCGTGCACGACACCGAAGTGTTCGGCCCAGTGGCTACTTTGGTGCCTTACCGCAACAACGACCTTGACCACGCGCTGCAACTCATCCGTCGCGGCCAAGGCTCATTGGTTGCATCTGTTTACGGCAGCGACCCCGTTACCTTGGGTAAAGCCATTCCAGAACTCACTGATAGCCACGGTCGTGTCCACGTGATCTCCCCCGATGTGGCGGCACTGCATACGGGTCATGGCAACGTCATGCCTCAGTCACTCCATGGGGGCCCGGGGCGCGCGGGTGGCGGAGAAGAGTTGGGCGGCTTGCGTGCACTCAACTTCTACCACCGCCGAGCTGCTGTACAAGCCAGCACCACTGTGTTGACACAACTCAAATAACGGCCTCAGCATCGACTTGGAGGAGACAAACATGACGACAAACAACACCACCCAAGAGGTGGCAGCACCACCCGAGCAGTTCAACTTCGCGCAGTTTTTGCTCGAACGTAATGCCGACCGTGCTAGCCGTCCCGCTTTCATCGACGACCAAGGCACCCTGAGCTATGGTGACTTATCACGTCGCGTACGCAGCATGGCGACAGGCCTTAGAAGCTTGGGATTAAAGCGTGAAGAACGCGTGTTGCTGCTCATGCATGACTGCAACGATTGGCCTGTGAGCTTTTTAGGTGCCATGTACGCCGGCCTCGTGCCAGTGGCGGTCAACACCTTGCTCACCGCCGATGACTATGCCTTCATGTTGGAAAACTCTCGCGCACAAGCGGTGCTGGTATCGGGTGCGTTGCTGCCCACACTCACCGCCGCCATGACCAAGTCAGACCACGAAGTTATTAAGGTCATTGTGTCCCATCCCGCAGCCCCTTTGCACCCTGCCGAAGTAGCGTTTGAAACCTTCTTGCAAGCCCACCAACCCATGGCGAAAGCAGCCGCGACGAAAGCGGATGACCCAGGATTTTGGTTGTACTCATCGGGTTCAACTGGCCGCCCCAAAGGAACAGTGCATTCCCATGCGAACCCCTATTGGACCTCCATGCTGTATGGCAAAGACCTGCTGCAACTCACCGAAAATGACGTGTGTTTCTCAGCTGCCAAACTGTTCTTTGCCTACGGCTTAGGTAACGGGCTCACTTTCCCAATGGCGGTTGGCGCCTGTGCCATATTAATGGCCGAGCGCCCCACACCAGACGCCACCTTTAAACGATTGACGGGTGGCATTGGCGACGTCAAACCCACCGTATTCTTTGGCGCACCCACCGGCTTCGCCGGCATGCTGGCACACCCCAACTTACCCAGCAAAGAACAAGTTGCCATTCGCTTGGTGTCGTCTGCAGGCGAGGCGTTGCCCGCAGAGTTGGGCGAGCGATTCACGCAACACTTTGGCGTCTTTATCGTGGATGGCATTGGTTCTACCGAGATGTTGCACATTTTCTTGTCAAACAAACCCGACGATGTCCGCTATGGCACCACCGGATGGGCAGTGCCAGGCTACGTGATTGAGTTGCGCGCTGACGATGGCAACGCCGTGCCCGATGGCGAACCCGGCGACCTCTTCATCAAAGGCCCGAGTTCAGCGCTCATGTATTGGGGTAACCGTGAAAAAAGTCGCGAAACCTTTCAAGGTGGGTGGACCAAGAGTGGCGACAAATACGTCCGCAATGCTGATGGCACTTACACCTATGGTGGTCGCAGCGATGACATGCTGAAAGTAAGCGGCATTTACGTCAGCCCCTTTGAAGTCGAGGCCACACTCATTCAGCACCCAGCTGTTTTGGAAGCCGCGGTAATTGGGGTGATCGATAGTGAAGGCTTAACCAAAACCAAAGCCTTTGTGGTGCTCAAAGACGGCGCCGCTGTGAATGGCGAAGAACTCAAGTCCTTCGTCAAAGACAAACTCGCGCCCTACAAATACCCACGCGTGATTGAATTTCTGAATGAGCTGCCCAAAACAGCAACAGGCAAAATTCAGCGCTTCAAACTGCGCGCACTAGAAGCACAAAGTTGATGCGTACAGCTTTCGTGAGCATCGATTGGCAGGGCCGTCAGGTGCAGATAGAGCTCGCGTGGCTCAATGCATACTTGACCGAGGCCCCCCTCTTTGTTTTTTTGCACGAAGGCTTGGGCTCGGTCGCCATGTGGCGCGACTACCCTCAGCAACTGTGCGATGCAATGGGTGTTCGCGGTTTGGTGTATTCACGTCCAGGCTACGGCCATTCCACCCCGCGCGATGCAAACGAACACTGGGAACCGGATTTCATGCATCGCCAAGCGCACGAGGTCTTGCCAGCGTTGCTCAAGGCCTTGAATGTGCAAGAAACCCCGTGGCTGTTCGGCCACAGCGATGGCGGCTCGATCGCACTCCTGTTTGCCGCACGTCACGCCACAGCGGGTGTGATAGTCATGGCGCCACACATCATGGTCGAAGATGTGTCGCTGAAAAGCATCGCCATGGCTAAAGAGGCCTATGAAAACACTGATTTACGGCAGCGTCTAACTCGCTACCATGCAGATGTGGACTCTGCATTTTGGGGTTGGAACAAAATTTGGCTCGCCCCAGAATTTCGCAACTGGTCTATCAAAGAAGAACTGGCATCCATCACCTGTCCTGTACTTGCTATACAGGGCACCAAAGACGAGTACGGCACCTTGGCACAAATTCACGACATTCAAAGCCTGGTTGCACACACCCAAATATTGGAAATCGACAACTGTGGCCACTCGCCACACCGCGATCAATCACAAGCACTCACACAAGCCTGTGTGCAGTTTTTTCAAACCCAAGTTTCAACCACCGCGCAAGCTTAATTCAACCCAGGAGACAACCATGCAAAAAAGAACCGTTCTACTTTCAGCTGCTGCATTTGCAGTGATCGCTGCAACCTCCAACACATGGGCGCAAGCACAGCCCAAACTCAAAGTGGGCTTCATGCTGCCCGCTACCGGCACTTTTGCCTCACTGGGTACCGCCATTGACAACGGCTTTCGTCTATACGTGGCAGAACAAGGTGGCAAGATTGCGGGCCGTGAAGTGGAATATGTGCGCGTAGACGATGAAAGCGATCCATCCAAAGCCACTGACAACGTCAACAAGCTCATCAAACGTGACAACGTCGATGTCATCGTGGGCACCGTGCACAGTGGTGTAGCCATGGCCATGGCCAAGGCCGCCAAAGAATCTGGCACTTTGTTGATCGTGCCCAACGCAGGTGCCGCCGCCGTCACAGGCCCGATGTGCGCGCCCAACATCTTCCGCTCTAGCTTTAGCAACTGGCAACCAGGCTACGCCATGGGCGAAGTGGCAGCCAAAAAAGGCCATAAAAAAATCGTCACCATCACTTGGAAATATGCAGCAGGTGATGAGGCCGTCAAAGGTTTCAAAGACGGCTTTGAAAAGAGTGGCGGCACTGTGGTGAAAGAGCTCAGTCTGCCCTTCCCCAACGTGGAATTTCAAGCGCTGTTGACTGAAATTGCAGCCACCAAGCCTGATGCCGTGTTCACCTTCTTCGCCGGTGGCGGCGCTGTGAAGTTTGTCAAAGACTACTCAGCCGCAGGTCTGAAAAAAACCATTCCTTTATATGGCTCCGGCTTCTTAACAGACGGTACGCTTGAAGCCCAAGGTGCCGATGCCGATGGCTTGTTGACCACCCTGCATTACGCTGACAATCTAAACAACAAACGTGACCAAAGCTTCCGTTTGGCCTATGCAAAAACCTACAAACTCCAACCTGACGTTTATGCGGTGCAAGGCTATGACGCTGGACAAATATTGGGCATTGGTTTGAACGCCACCAAAGGTGATGCGAAAAACATCCAAGGCTTTGCACAAGCTGTGCGTGCGGCCAAAATCGACAGCCCACGCGGCACCTTTACCATCTCGAAGAGCCACAACCCTGTACAAGACATTTACTTGCGCAAAGTCGTGGGCAAAGAAAACGTGATGGACAGCATCGCCTCCAAGGCTTTGACTGACCCAGGCCTTGGCTGCAAGATGTAAGCAGACCCATAGATGGACTTTGCTACTTTTCTCATCCAGTGTCTCAACGCAGTCCAATACGGACTGCTGTTGTTCCTGGTGGCCTCGGGCCTCACCCTGATCTTTGGCATCATGGGGGTCATCAACTTGGCGCACGGCAGCTTCTACATGATCGGGGCCTACATGGCCTACGCATTAGCGCCTGCTGTGTCAGCCAGCTTCGGGGGAGGATTTTTCAGCACCCTCGTTGTCGGACTCGTGCTGTCAGTCATCCTCGGCTATGTGCTGGAGTGGGCATTCTTTAGCTACCTCTACGAGCGAGAGCATTTGCAACAAGTGCTCATGACGTATGGCTTGATCTTGGTATTTGAAGAATTGCGCAGCATGTTGGTTGGCGACGATGTGCATGGCGTCACAGTACCTGAATGGCTCAATGGTGCCGTCGCTCTCAATGAGGTCATGAGCTACCCCGTCTACCGCCTCTTCATGAGTGGCATTTGCTTGCTACTGGCTGCGGCGATGTGGTTTGTGTTTACACGAACGCGCTTAGGCATGATGATTCGCGCCGGCACCTCGAACCGCGAAATGGTGCAAAGCCTCGGCATCGACATCACACTGCTCTACCGCATTGTGTTTGCCATGGGTGTGGCACTGGCGGTATTTGCCGGCATGATCGCTGCGCCTGTATCCAGCGTCTATCCAGGCATGGGCAACGCCGTACTCATCATCTGCTTTGTGGTCGTTGTCATTGGTGGCATTGGCTCCATCAAAGGTGCGCTCTTGGCTGCTTTGCTGATTGGCTTGGTCGACACCTTTGGCAAAGTGCTGCTACCTCAAGCGGCAGGCGTACTGGTGTACGTGCTGATGGCGCTGATTTTGTTGTGGCGTCCAAACGGATTATTCAAGGACTGAATTCAACCCATGCGTTACCCCTCTTCATTTGTTATTGCCGTGTTTGGTGCGTTGGCATTGTGGCCCTTGGTCACAGGCTCGTATGGCACCGACTTGGTGGCCAAGATCATGATCTACGCCTTGTTAGCCTTGAGCCTTGAGCTTTTGGTGGGCAGCACAGGTTTGGTGTGTTTTGGACAAGCTGCTTTCTTTGGCATCGGCGCCTATGCAGCCGTGCTGCTCTCACCCAACGATGGCAGCACGCCTTCGCTGTGGTTAACTTTATTCAGCGCAATCATCTTGGCTGCGGCCTATGCCTTCGCAGTGGGTACGCTGTCACTACGAACGCAGGGTGTGTACTTCATCATGGTCACCCTGGCGTTTTCACAAATGGCCTATTACTTGGTACACGACACGCCACTGGGCGGTGGCACAGATGGTATTTACCTGTACGTCAAACCCACATGGGGGTGGATCGACTTAGACAAAGCCTCACACATGTACGGCATGATTTGGCTCAGCCTCTTATTGGGATTTTTGTTTCTGTCGCAATTGCTGCGCTCTCCTTTTGGTCGAGCCATTTCTGGTATTCGCGTGAATGAACAACGCATGAAAGCAACCGGCTTTTCTGTGTACCCCTACAAACTAGCGGCCTTCACCTTGTCTGGCGCAATTGCAGGCTGGGCAGGTTATTTATTTGCTATCAAAGATGGCTTCGTCAATCCTGAGTTGCTCAGCTGGCACCTGAGTGGCTCTGTTTTGGTGATGATCATTTTGGGTGGTTTGGGCCACATGCGCGGTGCGTTGTTGGGTGCATTTGCGTTTGCATTACTGCAAGAGTTATTTCAATCCGAAGCAGTTTTTGGCAGCTACGCCAAGCATTGGCATCTGGGTTTGGGCCTGACCATCATGGCGTGTGTGGCATTCATGCCTCATGGCTTGGTGGCACTGCCTGCGCAACTGCGCGAAAGACTGTCTGGTCGCAATACCGCCAAAGCCGAATTGGAGGAGCACGCATGAGTCGGGACGTACTCTTACGCGGCATCAACCTTACTCGCCGCTGGGGTGGTTTGGTGGCGGTCAACGATGTATCGATTGCGCTCACACGCGGTTGCGTTCATGCGGTCATTGGCACCAATGGTGCGGGCAAATCTACGCTGATCAATTTACTCTCCGGTGAGTTTCCCCCTTCATCCGGTCAAGTTGAATTATTGAACCAAGATGTGTCGCACTGGGCGCAATCTCGCCGCGCGCGCGCAGGCCTAGGGCGCAGCTACCAACGCAACACCATCTTCCCCAGCTTCACAGTGTTAGAGAACTGTCGTCTCTCTGCACAGGCCCAACACCAGCAGGCTTGGTCGTTTTGGCGCAATGCCGAGGCAGATGCCACCACCGTCACCATTGCACATGAGGTCGCTACACGCGTGGGCTTGGGAGAATCCCTCCATCGTCAAGCAGGTTACTTAAGTCACGGCCAAAAACGCCAACTCGAAATTGCCATGTGCTTGGCTACCGCGCCGAAAGTGCTGCTGCTGGACGAACCACTGGCAGGCATGGGCGCCGAAGAAACCGAGCGCATGCTCACTCTCTTGGAAGAACTCAAGCACGACCATGCCATTTTGTTGGTTGAGCATGACATGGATGCAGTGTTTCGCATTGCTGATCTCATCACTGTCATGGTCAACGGCTTGGTCATTGCCACAGGCTCACCCGATGACGTACGCAATAACCCCGATGTACGCTCCGCCTACTTGGGAGACCACTGATGTCTGTCACCCCCGAAATCATTTTGCATGCGCAAGATATCCATGCTTGGTATGACAGCAGTCATGTCTTGCATGGCGTGAGCTTGGACATTCGCAAAGGCGAAACTGTGGGCTTACTAGGCCGCAATGGCATGGGCAAAAGCACGCTCATTCGCAGCTTGCTCGGTCATGTGCGCCAACGTGATGGCCACATCAGTTTTTTTGGTCACGATATTTCCAATGCGCGTCCACATGAAGTAGCAAGATATGGTGTGGCCTATGTACCCGAAGGCCGTGGCATTTTCGGCAATCTCACAGTACGCGAAAACCTAGTCATGGCATCGCGCCCTGGTCGTGATGGCCGCAGCGACTGGACGCTCGATCATGTGCTCAGCACCTTCCCCCGCTTGGCTGAACGTTTGACCAACTTGGGCAGCCAACTGTCTGGAGGCGAGCAACAAATGCTCTCGATTGGTCGCGCCTTGATGACGCACCCTGACCTCATCATCTTGGATGAGGCCACCGAAGGTTTGGCCCCACTCATCGTGGCTGAAATTTGGCGTGTGATTGACGAAATTAAAGCCAGCGGCATGGCCGTGCTCATCGTCGACCGCGATTGGCACAAGGTGCTATCACGTAGCAACCGTGCATTGGTGCTGCAAAAAGGCTTGGTGGTTTTAAATGGCGAGTCACAAGACTTGCTGAAAGACGCAGAGCTACCCAACTACCTTGGTGTGTGATTTGACGTGATTCCAGAATTTCTTTTGCTTTTTAAAGCAAAAATCCACAGTCAGGTTATTCACCGCGAGATCTGAGTGTGACGTCATCGAACTTAGCACTCGCATTCAGCTCTGGTGACATTTTGAGCTTTAGCTAATCAGGTGCTAACCATCTAACAACAACCACATGGGCATTTTTGGACCTAGGCATCAGGCTGTGCCAGAGGGGCTGCCTGCTTGAACTCATCCAGCTCGGCGCAAGCCTGATCGACTGCGCTGATCAGGGGCCACTGGTTCATGTCCACGTTAAAGCGACGGGCATTTTCAACTTGGGGGATCAAATACACATCGGCCAGTGTGGGTGTGTCGCCAAAGCTGAAACGCCCACGCTGGGTGTCAGCGGCGATCAGGGCTTCGTAGGCATCAAAGCCGGCGCTGATCCAGGTGGTACACCAGGCGTTGACGGCGGCTTCGTCGGCGCCGAACTGTTTGCGCAGGGTTTGCAAAACACGGCGGTTGTTGAGGGGGTGAATGTCACAGCCCACCATCGCCGCCAGGGACCGCACATGGGCGCGAGCCTCTGCACCTGAAGGCAGCAAAGCGGGTGCGGGGTGTTTTTCTTCCAGCCACTCAATGATGGCCGGCGACTGGATCATCACCTGTTCACCAGTATCCAGTGCAGGCACCAAGCCTTGAGGGTTGATGGTCTTGAACGCCTCTTTTTGCTGCTCATCCACCCGCAGGTCGATCGCCACATAGTCGGTGGCGATGCCTTTGAGGTTGAGGGCGATGCGCAGGCGGTGCGAGGTGCCGCTTCTGAAAAAGTTGTAGAGCTTCATGGCTTGTATTATTGCGCAGCGCCAATCGTCAGGGCGACTTCGGCCACACCTTCCACGCGGCCGGTGATCCGGTCGCCCGGCAGCACCGCGCCCACGCCTTCGGGTGTGCCGGTGTAGATCAGGTCGCCGGGCTGCAGGTGGTAGTAGGTCGACAGGTCGGCGATGATTTCGCGGATGTTCCAAATCAGTTTGTCCACGTTCGACGACTGTTGGGTGGTGCCATTGACTTCGAGGGCAATCGCGCCTTGCGCGATCACCACGCCGGGCATGGGCACGATCTCGGAGCAGACCGCGCCTTGTTCGATGTCCTTGCCGATGTCCCAAGGGCGGCCTTTGTCACGCGCCACCAGCTGCAGGTCGCGGCGCGTCATGTCCAGACCGGCGGCGTAGCCGTAAACCAGTTCATGCGCCTGGGCCTCGCTCACGCGAAACCCTTCTTTGCCAATGGCCAGCACCAGCTCCATCTCGAAGTGGTAGTTGCTGGTGCGCGGCGGATAGGCCACGGTGGCGCCACTCTCCACCAGGGTCTGCGGCGACTTGGTGAAGTAAAACGCTTGCTCCACGCTTTTGTCGACCGGGCGGCCCATCTCGACGGCGTGCGCATGGTAGTTGCGGCCCACGCAGAAGATGCGGTTGATCGGGAAGCGTTCGGCCTGGCCCCGGATGGGCAGGGACTGGACGGCGGGCGGGTTGAAGAGGTAAGCGGTCATGGGGTGCAATCAAAGGGAAAAGGTCAGCCACGGTTCTCGTATACACCGAGCTTGCGGTGCAGCGGAGATTCGTCGGCGATGAACACAAACGCGGCCTGGTCGGCGTGCAGGTTGGTGAGGGTCACGGCTTCGTAGCCGGGGGCGCAGCAGGTGTCGGCTTCGGCCAGCGTGAAGGTGCTGCTCACGATTTGCGCCTGCACCGCGCCTTCGATCACATGAAAGACCTGCGCGGGGGATCGCGCCGGCAGGCGCAGCGTCTGTCCGGGGCGCAGCATCAGGGCGTAAAAGCCCAAGATGTTTTCGGCGTCGCCACCGGTTTCGGGGTTGGTGTAGGTGACCTGCACGCACTCTTGGGCCGGATTGTCTGCGGCCAGCGCCTGCAGCGCGGCTTTGGCGTCTTTCCAGGCGTAGCGCAGCATGGGGTAGGCTTTTTGGCTGCGCTCAAACACCTGCGAGGGCACCACGCCGCCACGGGCGTAGCGCTGATCGCCTTGGCCAGGCACCACGGTCTGGCGGTCGCCGTTGATGTGGTAGCTGGCTTCCATGTAATAGACCAAGGGCAGGTCCAGCACGTCCAGCCAGATGACCGGCTCGCTGCCGTCGTGGCCGTGCTCGTGCCAGAGGCCGGTGGGGGTGAGGATCAAATCGCCGCGGCTCATCGGGCATTTTTCGCCGTCCACCGTGGTCCAGGCGCCTTCGCCTTCCACCACCATGCGCACCGCATTGGGTGTGTGGCGGTGGCTGGGCGCCCACTCCCCGGGCATGAGCAATTGCATGCCCAGGTACATGGCGGCGCTGGCCTGCATCTTGTCCAGACCGTGGCCGGGGTTGGCCAGCACCAGCACGCGGCGCTCGGCTTTTTCGATCGGGGTCAGCTCGCCCGCTTTGAGCAGCAGGGGCTTGATGTCTTGGTAGGCCCAGCAGGTGGGCTGGGTCTGACGCGTGGGGACTTTGGGCGGCAGCACGCCGCGCAGGCTGGGCCACAGCGGCACCAGGTTGCGCGCGCGCAGGTCCTGCACATAGTCCGGGGGCAGGTCTTCGATGCGGCCTAGATCAGTCATCGTCTATTTTTCCAATTTGAGGGTTTCTTGTTTGAAGCCATTGACTGTTATTTATCAGCAGCTCCACCGAGATGTCGTGGGTCATGGTGCGAGTTGATTGTTAGCCGGCTAGGTCCAAATAAACACGACCCTCTGCGACCTTGACGGGCCAGGATTTAGCAGGCTCGGTAGCAGGGCCACAGCGCACTGAGCCATCACGCAGATCAAACATGGCCTGGTGGAAGGGACATTCCACGTGATGGCCTTCAACAAAGCCCTCGCACAGCTTGGCATTGCCGTGGGTGCACAGGTTGTTGATGGCAAAGACTTCGCCCTCCACGCTGAACAGGGCAATGTCATGCCCCTCGGGGGCCACGGCGATGCCGGCGCCTTCAAACAAATCGGCCTCGGCGGCCACGTCGGTCCAGTTGCTCATGGTCATATCGGGTAGATGATGGCGTTGGGGATCATTTCGCTGTCGTACACACACAGGCGCTCGGCAAACTTCAGGCCCTCGGGGGTGGCCACGATGGTGTCGATGTAGCGGCCCACATTGAAGACGGTGCTGGCTTGGTCGAGCTTGGTGCGAAACACCGCGTAATTGGCCTCGGCGTGGATGCGCTCACCGTCCACGCGGCGCACCACCGGCGCGCCCACCACATGGCGCTGGTAATACGGGTCGTGGTAGAGCGTCTCGCGGATGCCATACACGCGGTCTTTGAGCATGCCCTTGCTGGTGAAGGACAAGGTACACAGCGGAAAACCGCGCTCGTGGTTCTCGCGCGGGATGAGCTTGTACACGCATTGCTCGGTGAAAAATTCCGGCCACAAATCCCACTGTCCGCTGTCCACCGCCAGGGCGTAATCAGCGTACAGGCGGGTGAGGGCCATGTGGGTTTCAAAGTTCAGGGTGCTCATTTGGTTCAGGCCTCCATCACTTTGCGCCAGTAGGCGTACATGCCCCGGATCAGGGTCTCGGTCACCATATGGTCCGTCTCGCCCACATCGCGACCGCCCAGCTCCACCAGCATGCGGTGCTCGGGTTTGGTCTCGAAGGCCTGCTGCGAGAACTCGATCACCTCGCCATCGTCGGCGCTCACAAAACCGGCCGGGCCAAACAGGTTGGACTGGCGCAGGCGGCGCTCGGTCATCTCGGGCGTGTCGTCCTCAAAGCCAAAGTGCGTCCAGACAAAGTCAAACGCGCCATGCCCGTCGGGCTGGATGTGGCGGGTGGACACGCTGTTGACCTGCTGCTGAAAAATCACGCTCGGGAACAGGGTCATCATCACCGCCGTTGGCATGGATGTGGCCCCCACGTTCGACGCATCACCCAATTGCCACCAAGGCTCGGGCACGATGTCCAGAAAGCTCGGGTCGTTGAGCTGCATGCTCTCTTTGAAACTGCTGACCTGCGTGACCTGCGCGGCCGCGCCGGCGGCCTGGCCCGCGCTGCCCCGGGTCGAAATCATGGCGGCGTGGCGGTGGTGGGCGTCCATGCGCAGCTCGCTCTTGTTGTCGGCGCGCCAAAGGCCAAAGGTCACAAACCAGGTGTGCAGCAGGCCGGGGTGGTACGGGTCCTTGATGTTCTCTTGCATCAGCTTCCAGTTGCCCGGAATGCGCTGGCGGTTGTAGCCTAGGATGACCAGCTTGCGGCCATTGAAGAGGCGGTCAAAGTAGCGCAGGATGGTCGGGCCCATGAAGTCCTCGAGCGACTCCACCGCATGGTCAAACGAGGCGAACACCACGCCGCCACGGGTGGCCACTTTGAGCGCCGTGAGGCCGTGTGCCTTGGGGTCGAAGTCGGCCGGCATGCCGCCGTTGACCTTGCCGTCTTGCCGTACCCCGCGCCGAAACGGCACGCCCTGCAAGTCGCCTTGCAGTTTGTAGCTCCACTGGTGGTAGGGGCAGACAAACTCTTTCTTGTTGCCATGGCGCTCGCGGCAAAACTGCATGCCCCGGTGGGCGCAGACGTTTTCAACCACATGGATCTGGCCGTCGTCGGCACGCGTCATGATGACCGAACGCTCGCCCACCACGGTGCGCTTGAAGTCGCCCGGGTTCGGGACCTCGGCCTCCAGCCCCACATAGTTCCAGTGCTGGGCGTAAAAAAAGCGCGCCAGCTCTTTTTTGTGGCGCTCTTCGTCGGTGTACACGGCAAACGGAATACGGCTGGTGCCGTCCGTTTCCCAATGGATCGGTTGTTCTGTCATGTGGATCTCTTTAGGCTTGGGTCACTGAGTTGACACGTTTTTCAGCGCCGTGGGTCGCCGCTGGGGCCCCAGATGCTGG
>JAVLFR010000277.1:0-17790 GCA_046052785.1 Limnohabitans sp.
GGTGGCCGTGATGACCATCACGCCAATTCAGCCCCCTTGGAAGCCCGCGTGATCGAAGTGCATGTGCCCGAAACCATCACTGTGGCCGAGTTAGCCCACAAGATGGCAGTCCAGGCCTCTGAGGTGATCAAGCAGTTGATGAAGCTCGGCCAAATGGCCACCATCAACCAGCCCTTGGACCAAGACACGGCCATGATCGTGGTGGAAGAGCTAGGACACAAGGCTGTTGTGGCAGCCTTGGATGATCCTGAGGCCTTCACTGAAGAAGAAGCATCGGGCCACCAAGCCGAATCCATCACGCGCGCGCCTGTGGTCACCGTCATGGGCCACGTGGACCACGGTAAAACGTCGTTGCTCGATTACATCCGCCGTGCCAAAGTCGCATCGGGTGAAGCGGGTGGCATCACCCAGCACATTGGGGCCTATCACGTGGAAACACCACGCGGCATGATCTCGTTCTTGGACACACCGGGTCACGAAGCCTTCACGGCCATGCGTGCACGCGGTGCCAAAGCCACTGACATTGTGATTTTGGTGGTAGCCGCCGACGACGGCGTGATGCCGCAAACCAAAGAGGCCATCAAACACGCGAAAGCGGCTGGTGTGCCGATCGTGGTGGCGGTCAACAAGATTGACAAACCCGGCGCCAATCCAGAACGCGTCAAAGGCGAACTGGTGGCCGAAGAGGTGGTGCCTGAGGAGTTCGGTGGTGATTCACCTTTTTGTGAAGTCTCCGCTAAAACCGGTGCTGGCATCGACGAATTGCTGGAGCAAGTGCTCTTGCAAGCTGAAGTGCTCGAACTTAAAGCGCCTATCGACGCCATGGCTAAGGGCTTGGTGATTGAAGCGCGTTTGGACAAAGGTCGCGGCCCTGTTGCCACAGTGCTGGTTCAGTCTGGCACGCTCAATGTGGGCGATGTGGTCTTGGGTGGTCAAACCTACGGCCGCGTGCGCGCCATGTTGGACGAGAACGGCAAGCCCATCAAATCAGCGGGTCCTTCCATTCCAGTGGAAATTCAAGGTTTGGTCGAAGTGCCTCAAGCGGGCGACGAATTCATGGTCATGACCGACGAGCGTCGTGCCCGCGAAATTGCCACCTACCGTGCAGGCAAGGTGCGCAACACCAAGTTGGCCAAGCAACAGGCGTCCAAGTTGGAGAACATGTTCTCCGACATGACGTCTGGTGAGGTCAAACTGTTGCCCATCATCGTCAAGGCCGATGTGCAAGGTTCGCAAGAAGCTTTGGCCGCCTCGCTGCTGAAGTTGTCCACCGACGAAGTCAAGGTCCAGCTGGTGTATGCAGCAGTGGGTGGCATCAGTGAGAGCGATGTCAACTTGTCAATTGCTTCTAAGGCCGTGATCATTGGCTTTAACACCCGCGCTGATGCAGGGGCTCGCAAGCTGGCCGAGAGCAATGGCGTGGACATTCGCTACTACAACATCATCTATGACGCGGTAGACGAGCTCAAAGCGGCCATGTCTGGCATGCTCACGCCCGACAAGAAAGAAGAAGTCATCGGAACTGCCGAGATTCGCCAAGTGCTGCGCGTCAGCAAAATTGGCGCGATCGCGGGCTGTATGGTGACTTCAGGTTTGGTGCGCCGCAGCGCGAAATTGCGTTTGTTGCGCAACAACGTGGTGGTTTTCACGGGCGAACTCGACAGCTTGAAGCGTTTCAAAGACGACGCCAAAGAGGTCAAAGAAAACTTCGAGTGCGGTTTGACCATTAAGAACTACAACGACATCGTCGAAGGCGATGTGTTGGAATTCTTCGAAATCAAAGAGGTGGCACGTACGCTGTAAAGCGTTGCAGGCATGATTCATGGCGCGTAAACCCACAAGCACCCCCAACCGCAGCTACCAAGTGGCCGACCAGATTCAACGCGATCTGGCCGAGTTGATTGCGCGTGAGTTGAAAGACCCACGGGTGGGCATGGTCACGCTGCAAGGTGTGGAGGTCACGCCCGATTACGCGCATGCCAAAGTGCATTTCAGTGTGTTGAATGGCGACCCGGTGAAAACAGGGGAGGGCTTGAACCAAGCGGCGGGATTCTTGCGCAATGGTTTGTTCAAGCGTTTGCACATCCACACCGTCCCCACCTTGCATTTTGTGTACGACCGCACGCCCGAGCACGCGTCAGACATGAACGCTTTGATTGCCAAGGCAGTCGCCTCCAAAGCAAAGGACGACTGAGCATGAACGCGCCCCGAACCAGGGTGCAGCGTCGCCCTGTACACGGGGTGCTGTTGCTAGACAAACCCATTGGCCTTTCCAGCAACGACGCTTTGCAAAAAGCCAAGTGGCTATTGCGCGCGGAAAAAGCAGGCCATACGGGGACTTTAGACCCTTTGGCCACAGGGGTGTTGCCCTTGTGCTTTGGCGCCGCCACCAAGTTCAGCCAGCTGCATTTAGATGCAGACAAAACCTACGAGACCACTGTTCGCTTAGGCCTCAAAACCGCCACAGCGGATGCCGAGGGTGAAGTCATCCAACAGCGCTTGGTCGCTTGCACTGCAGGTCAGGTGGTGGAGGTGTTAGACCGATTCATGGGCCCGATCACCCAAGTGCCGCCCATGTACAGCGCCTTGAAAAAAGATGGCAAAGCTTTGTATGAATATGCCCGCGCCGGTGAAACCGTTGAACGCGAGCCTCGCCATGTGGTGATTCACGACTTAGAACTGCTCGACATGCAACTCGATGGCGACGCCCCTTTCTTGCGTTTGCGCGTCACCTGCAGCAAAGGCACTTACATCCGCACCTTGGGTGAAGACATTGCAGAGGCTTTGGGGTGTGGTGGCCATTTGAGCGCTTTGCGTCGAGTCGCGACTGGCCCTTTTGATCAAGCCTATTGCGTGAGTTTGCAAGACCTGGCGGCCATGGACGAGCCCCAACGCGAAGCGCAATTGCTGCCTGTGCAGTGTTTATTAGCGGATCACACGGCTGTCACGTTGGACGCTGAAAATGCGGGACGCTTCTTGAGCGGCGTGCGTCGTCGCGGCGCTTGGACAGATCAAGACCGCGTGAGTGTGTTTGGAGAAAACCCGTCGGCTTTGCTGGGCAGCGCCCATGTCAAAGCGGGTGAACTGATTCCGGGACGATTGTTGAGTCCCCTTGAAATTCAACAAATTTTGCAAAGATCGCCTGTCAACCAGCCCCAGCTGGCCCAGCAGGCATAAAGGAAGAGAGAAGCATGAGTAAACAAATCCGTAACATCGCGATCATCGCCCACGTTGACCATGGCAAAACCACCATGGTTGACCAGTTGCTGCGTCAATCAGGCACTTTTGCTGAACACGAAAAAGTCGTCGACACCGTGATGGACAACAACGCCATCGAACGCGAGCGGGGCATCACCATCTTGGCCAAGAACTGCGCCGTGAGCTGGGAAGGCACCCACATCAACATCGTCGACACCCCCGGCCACGCCGATTTCGGCGGTGAGGTCGAGCGCGCCTTGTCCATGGTGGACGGCGTGGTGTTGTTGATCGACGCCCAAGAGGGGCCAATGCCGCAAACGCGTTTTGTGACCAAGAAAGCGTTGGCTTTGGGTTTGAAGCCGATCGTGGTGGTGAACAAGGTGGACAAGCCTGGGGCCAATCCAGACAAAGTGGTCAACGCCGCATTTGATTTGTTCGACAAACTCGGCGCGACCGATGAGCAACTTGACTTTCCAGTGGTGTATGCCTCGGGCATCAACGGCTGGACCTCGCTTGAAGAGGGCGCTCCGGGTGAGCAGTGGGGCCCTGACATGTCAGCCCTGTTCAACACTGTGTTGAAACATGTGCCACCCCAACAAGGTGACCCGGCTGCGCCATTGCAATTGCAAATCTCTGCGCTCGACTTCTCCACTTTCGTGGGACGTATTGGCGTGGGCCGTATCAGCCAAGGCACGGTCAAGCCCATGATGGACGTGATGGTCATGGAAGGCCCAGATGGAACGGCGATCAAAGGCCGCGTCAACCAAGTGTTGAAGTTCCAAGGTTTGGACCGTGTGCAAGCTACCGAGGCTGGCCCTGGCGACATCGTGTTGATCAACGGTATTGCTGACTTGAACATTGGTGTCACGGTGACGGACCCGGTCAATCCAGCGCCGTTGCCCATGCTCAAAATTGACGAGCCTACATTGACCATGAACTTTTGCGTCAACACCAGCCCCTTGGCTGGCCGTGAAGGCAAGTACGTCACCAGCCGTCAAATTTGGGACCGCTTGCAAAAAGAACTGCAACACAACGTGGCGCTGCGCGTCAAAGAAACCGATGAAGAAGGCGTGTTTGACGTGGCAGGTCGTGGCGAATTGCACTTGACGATTTTGTTGGAAAACATGCGCCGCGAAGGCTACGAGTTGGCTGTGTCTAAGCCACGCGTGGTGTACCGCGATGTGAACGGCGAGCGTCATGAGCCGATCGAATTGGTCACCGCCGACATTGAAGAAACCCATCAAGGCGGTGTCATGCAAGCCTTGGGCGAGCGTAAAGGCGAACTCGTCAATATGGAACCTGATGGCCGTGGTCGCGTGCGTTTGGAATACCGCATTCCAGCCCGTGGTTTGATTGGTTTTACCAATGAGTTCTTGAACTTGACCCGTGGGTCTGGGTTGATTTCCAACATCTTTGACAGCTACGAACTCCACAAAGGAGAGATCGGTGGCCGTAAGAACGGCGTGTTGATCTCGATGGACGATGGTGAAATCTTCACCTACGCCTTGGGCAAGCTCGACGACCGTGGTCGCATGTTCGTGCGGGCCAATGACCCGGTGTACGAGGGCATGATCGTGGGCATCCACAGCCGTGACAATGACCTCGTGGTCAATGCCACCCGCACCAAGCAGCTGACCAACTTCCGCGTGTCTGGCAAAGAAGATGCGATCAAAATCACGCCTCCGATTGACCTCACCCTTGAGTACGGCGTGGAGTTCATCGAAGACGACGAGTTGGTGGAAATCACGCCCAAGAGCGTGCGTTTGCGCAAGCGCTTCTTGAAAGAGCACGAGCGCAAGCGCAACAAGTAAGCCTAGAAAAATGCGTTGGACCCATACCCGCGCTGTTTGGATCATGGTGGCCAACGCCGCCATGTGGTCTATCGCTGGGGTGGTGACGCGTCAGCTTGAAAGCGCCCAGAGTTTTGAAGTGACTTTTTGGCGCAGCTTGTTCACCGTGCTGTCTTTGTTGGTGATCGTGCGTTGGGTGCAAGGCCGGGATTTTTTACCTCGGCTCTTGAATGCGCCCCGCGTGTTGTGGTTAAGCGGTGTGTTTTGGGCCTGCATGTTCACGGCGTTCATGGTGGCCTTGACGATGACGCGCGTTGCTGAAGTGTTGATCACCATGGCGTTGGGGCCGTTGTTGTCCGCACTGATCGCGCGGCTGTTTTTCAAACAACACATTGCCCGTTCGACCTGGATCGCCATTGTCCTAGCAGGCGTTGGCATGGCCTGGATGTTTGTGGAGCCGCGCACCGAGGCCATGACTGAATGGCCATGGGGCTCCTTGATTGCTTTCATCGTGCCGCTGTCTGCGGCTGTGAATTGGAATGTGGTGCAGCATGCGCAGACCCGTGGTCAAGCCGTCGATATGGTGCCTGCTGTGTTGATTGGCGCGATGTTGTCCGCCTTGGCGACGCTGCCTTTTGCGCTGCCTTTTCAGGCGACTGTTCAAGATGTGGCGTGGTTGTCGATGTTGGGCTTGGTTCAATTGGCCATTCCCTGCACCTTGGTGGTGATGTGCGCACGTGTGTTGCCTGCAGCCGAAATTTCATTGCTCGCGTTGTTAGAAGTTGTGTTTGGAACCATGTTGGTTTGGTTATTTGCCAATGAGGATCCCAGTTCTCGCGTGCTCACCGGTGGCGCGTTGGTGCTGTTGGCTTTGCTCTTCAACGCTTGGTGGACACGCGATTTGACTCATGGGGAAGCTAAAAATGTCGATTGACACCGCCCTTGTCATTGCTGAGCGTGTGGGTCATCTGGGCTTGATCACACTCAACCGTCCGAAAGCTTTGAATGCTTTGTCCCTTGAGATGGTGCGCGCACTCACGCAGGTGTTGCTGCAATGGCAAGATGACTCAGAGGTCAAAGCCGTGGTGGTGCGCGGCAGCAACAAGGAAGGTCCCTTCGGTGCATTCTGTGCAGGAGGTGACATTCGTTACTTTCATCAGGCGGCACTCACTGGTGATGCGACGCTGGAGGATTTCTTCACCGAGGAATACAGCCTCAACCATTTGATCCATCACTACGCCAAACCCTACATTGCCCTCATGGACGGCATCGTCATGGGCGGGGGCATGGGTATTAGTCAAGGCGCAGCCTTGCGTTTAGTGACGGAGCGCACCAAGATGGCGATGCCAGAGACACACATTGGTTTGTTTCCAGATGTGGGGGGTGGTTATTTCTTGGGTCGATGCCAAGGTCATTTGGGGGAGTACTTGGCACTGACGGGCTACGTGTTGCATGGTGGCGAATCCTTGCATGCGGGCTTAGCGGATGTGTGTGTCGACGCTGCCACATTGCCCGCTATCTGGGAGGCCCTCTGTCACCAAGACTGGACAAGCGGCGACGCTGTGCTGACATGGTTAATTGACCAAAGCCAGGCGTCCACATCCCAAGCCCGATCGATAGCGCCTGCATGGGAGAGCGCCCCTATTGATGCCGTGTTTGGCTTGGACACGGTGGCGGCGATGGCGCAAGCGTTACAGGGCAACGACGCATGGTCGGTCCACACCTTGCAGGCCTTGCGTCAGCAATCGCCTTTGATGCTGTGCGTGACCTTAGAGCAAATTCGCCGAGGTCGACACATGAGCCTCGCAGATGACTTGCGCATGGAGCGCGACTTGGTGCGTCATTGTTTTCAGACCGATCATCTCTCACGCCGCGCTGCGCGCAGTGAAACGGTCGAGGGCATTCGAGCTTTAGCGATCGATAAAGACCATGCACCGCAGTGGCAACCTGCGCGCATCAGCGATGTCACCCCCGAGATGGTGGCGCCCTTTTTTGTCAGTCCCTGGCCCACTACAGCACATCCCTTGCGACATTTGATCTAGCGCCTCAGGTCGTGCGCTAGCGCGGCAGGGTGTGCAACGGAATATCTTTGAGGCGGGCTAGTTTTTCAAGTTGTTGACGCGTCTGCGTGGCAACAAAGTTTGCAATGCTGGTATGCGTACTGCGCTTGTGCATCTGTGCATGCACAGGCAAACCAGCGGCCTCACACAAACGCGCAGCAAAGTGCGGCTCCAGCGCTGCAATCGCGACGCGCCCATTTTTACAGGGGTAAATTTTGTAACCCGCATGTGCGCCGCCCACATCGCCTTGGGGTGTGGTGAGACCCCAGGTCCGCGGTAGCGCCAGGTAGCTGGATGCTTCACTGAGGGCCACCTCTTGAAACACGCCTTTGCCTTGTGATTTACCGGCGCGTTGGCGCATCAGCAGCGCTTGTAAAACGGCCTCGGTCGCGCACAAAGAGCCGGCCATGTCGGCATAAAGGCTGGCGGGCATATCGAGCCCGCTTAAGAGACCGCTGTCAGCCTGATAGGTGAGGTCATGGCCGGCTTCTTCCGCACGTTCGCCAGGGGCGCCCACAAGGCTCACCATACACAAGGCGGGGTAACGTTTGTGAAGCTCCTTCCAAGCCAGCCCAAGCTTGATCAAGGCAGACGGACGAAAGGAGGTGATCAGCACATCAGTTCTGGCCAATTGTTTGTGCAACACGGCTTGACCGCGCTCGGACTTCAAATCAGCTTGCAATACTTTCAATGCTGAATGCATCACTGCATAAGCCGCAGGTTTGTAGATCCCCATGGGATCAGCCGTTCGCCTCGTCGCAGGCGCGAGCGGCTCAAGCTTGGTGCATGTGGCGCCCATGGCCTGCAGCCGCATGACGGCGGCTGGGCCGGGCAGGTTCAAGGCGAGGGTGAGGACACGTACATCTTTGAGTGGGCGAGGTACCGAGGTGCTTTGGCGTGAGGTCATCATGCAAGCATTATCTGGGTTGGCCGCTTATTCGCCACCTAATCCGATTTGACTGGGTTGGCGTTTTTCAACCGCAAATCGCAACAAGGCGGCTGTTCTGAAGATGCCATGTGCGAATTTCCCGTAGGGCAAGGTGGCAAACAGGGCCATGACCACACCTAGGTGAATGGCCAACAGGGCGGGTAAAGCTGCCGATCCTCTGGCTAGCCACAGGGCCAGACCTGTCGCACTGGTTAAAAAGAGCAGTGCGATAAAGCCTAAATCCATAGGCTTTTGGGCTTTGTCGCCGTGCATGGGGTGTCGGGCTAAGTTAAGTTTGAGCAGGCTTGCGGTCCCCAACAGCAAACTGATGCCGCCCACGACACCTAGTACCTTGGGCAGGCTTGGTAGCTCGTAGGGGGCCACCCATCCAAAGACATAGTGATACAAGGTGGCGACGCTGGTGGCCGCAAAGCAGAGCATGAAGCCATAAAAAGTGAGGTGGTGCGCGCGGCGTCTAGACAGGGTGAAGGCATCGTCTTCGTTGTTGCAGCCGTCACCATGACCGCCATCTAGATATTTGAGCTTGAGTGCCGCTTCGCTGGCTTCGGTGGTCGCGGGTAAGGTCAAGGCGGCGCCACTGGTGGCAGGCGTGATGTCTTGCCAAAAGCGTCGCACCCCAAGAGCTAATGCTAGCGTGGCAAATAAGAACACTGGGGCAAATAGACTCACCAACAGGTTGTGCGGGAAGACATCATAAAAACTTGCCTGCGCAGGGCTGGCCCACAGGGTGCCGTTGCGCTGCAAAGCCAAGAGCAAAAACAAAGACAGACCTGCGGCAAGTGACATGGCCACAGCCAGACCGTTGTGTTTGTATAAAGTCCCCAGCGCAGGTGGCCACGCATAGTCAGCATAGGTTTGTCCTCGCACCTGAGCCATCGCTTGGGGCACGTTGATAGCAAACTCATGGGGTGGGGCGTATTGGCAGGCATGCAAGCAGGCGCCACAGTTGTGGCATAAATTAGCCATGTAATGGATATCAGCCTGGCCAAACTCCAGGCGACGGGTCATGGCGGGAAAGACCGCACAAAACCCCTCGCAATAACGGCAGCCGTTGCAGATGTGCATCTGGCGCGCCACTTCGGATTCACTGGGTGTCCAAGTGCCTTGCGCCAAAGACTTGGCTTCATGGGCGAGCGCTTCAAGCGTTTGCATGAGGGGCTCCAGTTTTAAAGGCCGCTTTGGCTGCTTCAACGCCAGCGATGCGTCCAAATGCAGTCCCAATGGTCATGCCCACGCCCGCGGTGTAGCCCTTGCCCAGCACATTGCCTGCCATCATTTCGCCGGCGACCAATAAATTAGGACTCGCTTGTTGATTGAAACGAACGGCGGCAGTTTCGTCTGTCTTGAGCCCGAGGTAAGTAAAGGTGACGCCCGGTCGCACGGCATACGCATAAAACGGCGCGGTATCGACGGGACGCGCCCAATGCGTTTTGGCTGGACTGATGCCGTCCGTGTGACAGTCATCCAAAGCGGTGTGGTCAAACGTGCCGCTTTGGCAAGCCGTGTTGTAGTCGGTCATGGTTTTCATAAAGACGGTTTCATCCAAACCCAATTTGCGGGCAAGCTCGGGCAGGCTGTTGGCTTTTGTGCCTTCAAACACAGGGGGCATGAAGCGGCCAATGGCTTTGGCATCAATGATGGAGTAAGCCACCTGGCCTGGTTGTTGCGCGACCAAGCGGCCCCAAATCGCATAGCGTTTGGGCCAGAAGTCTTCGCCTTCGTCATAAAAGCGCAGCGCATCACGGTTGACGACGACGCCTAGGGAGACGCAGTCGATGCGCGTGCAAATCCCCCCGTCATACATTGGTGCTCGTGCGTCAATCGCCACCATGTGTGCTTGTGTGGGGTCGCCGATGGCATCTGCGCCTTGGGCCAACATATGCTTTAACAAGACGCCTTGGTTGAACCGCGTACCACGGATGAGGAACTGATCCGATGGGTATTCGCCTCTCTCGTTTTGGCCCCAGGCCTCTCTCAACCATTCTCTGTTTGACTCAAAGCCACCCGAGGCCAACACGCAGGCTTTGGCTTCGATGCGTTCACGTTTGACCGAGCCGTCGGCTGATTTGTGCATCACTGAGGCTGCGATAAAACGCGTGCCATCGAGTTCTATTTCGTCCACCTCAGCGTTGTAGTCGACGCGTATGCCAAGGTTCTGAGCGCTTCGGTAGTAAGCGTTCATAAGTGCTTTGCCGCCCCCCATGAAAAAAGCATTGGTCCGCGCTGTGTGCAGAGCCCCAGATAGTGAAGGTTGAAAACGCACGCCATGTTTGACCATCCATGGTCTGCAACTGGCTGAGTGCCGAATGACGAGTCGTGCTAATTTTTCGTCGGTCAGGCCCCCTGTGACTTTGAGCAAGTCTTGCCAAAACTCCTCTTCAGGGTAGGCGTCGACCAGCACATCTTGGGGCGCGTCGTGCATGCAGCGCAGGTTGCGTGTGTGCGATGAATTGCCGCCGCGCCATTCGCGCGGAGCGGACTCAAGCACACGCACGCTGGCACCTGCTTCACGCGCCATCAGCGCTGCGCACAGCGCTGCGTTGCCACCCCCGATGACCAGTACATCCAAATTCATGCTGCTTCTCTTTGTGGGTCAAGGGGTTGTTTAATCAGGTTTGATGCCTGCACGCTTGACAATATCGCTCCAAATGACTTGCTCACTTTTGATGAAGGCCGCATATTCACTTGAGGGGCCACCGCCGCCCACCGCGTTGTCGGTGGCAAAGCGTTCGGTCACGGCGCTGGATTTCAGAGCTTTGAAAGATTCCTCTTGGAGCCGCTTGACGATGTCTGGCGGGGTGCCTGCAGGGACATGAATGCCATACCACTGAGAGGTTTCAAAGTTCTTGAATCCCAACTCTGCCACCGTCGGTACATCTGGCATAGAGGCAATCCGTTGTTGCGTGCCGACAGCGATGGCGCGGAGTTTGCCGCTTCGAATGTGAGCGCCCAAAGCTGGCATGCCTGCTGAAGACGCTTGGGTGCGTCCTGCGAGCAAGTCTGTCAGTTGCGGACCAGTGCCGCGGTAGGGGATATGGGTCATGTAGGTGCCCGTGACCAATTTGAGGTATTCCATTGCCAGATGGCCAGCACTGGCATTGCCTGCTGAGCCATAGTTGAGTTGACCGGGATGTGCTTTGGCGTAGTTGATGAATTCTTTGAAGTTTTTCGCAGGCACATCGGGATGAATCACGAACACGTTGGGCACTTTGGCCAACAAAGTCACGGGTATGAAGTCTTTGTTCACGTCATACGGTTGGTTGGACAACATGTACGGATTGACTGCCAGTGTCCCGACGTGGGTGAGGATGATGGTGTGGCCATCAGGTGTCGCCCTCGCCACCTCTTGCATGGCGGTCACGCCTGCGCCACCGGGTTTGTTTTCGACATAAACAGTTTGCCCCAGTTGTTTGGTCAGCTCAGCAGCCACTGAACGAGCGACCACCTCACTGGTACCGCCAGGGGCAAATGGCACGATGAAGCGAATCGCTTTGGTTGGCCAAGCTTGCGATTGCGACTGCGCACTCAGGGGCGACATGAGGGCGAGGCAAGCGGTGAGGCCTGCGCTCAGAACCCTGCGTCGAGAATTTACTTTCATCTTGATCTCCTGTCGTTGTTATCGAAAACTTGCGGCCATGTTCAGCTTGGGTGGTCAGAACTGGTATCGACGCAAACCACCATCGACGGGTATCACCGCACCCGTGATGTAACTGGCCAGAGGCGAGGCCAAAAAAGTGACGAGATTGGCCATATCTTCAGGCTCCCCGTAACGGCCCATGGGAATTTCGTTTTCACACTGCCATTGGCGGTACTCAGGTGAGTAATTTTTGAAAATTTGCTCGGAGTGGATGCGTCCAGGGGGAATGCAATTGACGGTCACCCCATGCTTGCCCACCATGCGCGAGAGGCCTTTGGCCCAGCTGTGGATGCCAGCCTTGGCGCAAAACGCGCCGTTGGTGTGTTCAGGTTCGCTTTTGCCCGTGATGTTGATGATGCGACCCCATTTGTGCTCAATCATTTGATCGATCAACGCATCTGCAACTTGACGCGGGCGGTGGAAATTGAGGGTGATGGCTTCTTGCCAAGCTTCTTCGCTGACATGAAGATCTTTGAAGCTGCGAGAGCCGCCGGCGTTGTTGACCAAAATATCAACACAACCTAAACCAGCCAGTGCAGCCTTGGCTAAGCGTGCCGCAGCGTCTTCCAGGTAAAGATCAGATTCAATGATGACAGGGCGCTTGCCACCCGCTTGCTCGATTTCGTCTGAGAGCTCTTTGAGTTTATCTGTGCGTCTTGCTGAAATTGCGAGGTGCACACCCTCCGCGGCTAGGGCTTTTGCAATGCCGCGGCCAATGCCAACGCTGGCCCCAGTGACCAAAGCAGTTTTGTTTGTGAGTTGTAAATCCATGTGATGTCTCCTTGGTTTGGCGATAAAACCCTGACTCTAATCAGATCATTGACGTTTGAGAACCCATGGATTTGAATGGGGGTATCACATCCAGTGATGGGGCAAGTTGACTCAGAGTCACGCCGTATTCTGACTCAGAGCGACGCCTTGCCAATCACCACTTTTTACCAAAGTGCTCACGCAGTCGGTTAACACCACGCGCGTGGCCAGGGCGGCGGGCGAGAGTTCATCCTCGGACAGGCCGCACAGCAAATTCAAACGTTTGACCTTGTGGTCACTGATGCGTGCCATGTAGAGCTGGTTTTGCTCATCGCTTGTGCGGGCTACCGCGGCCCATGGCTGAAGTGTGGCGCCTAAACCTGAATGCACCGCGTCCATCAACATGGTCAATGAATCTATTTCTAAAACGACTTGTGGGGTGATATTGGCTCTGGCAAAGGCCGCATTCAAAGTGCTGCGCAAACCATGTGGACCCGTTGGCAAAATCAAAGGCTCATCGATCAGTTGCGCCATGCGAAGACTTTTTGGAGGTTTAGATTTTCTTGATGACCGACTGGCAATCATAAAAATGTCTTCTTCAAGGAGAGGCTTCACACTCCAACTTCTGGCCGTTTGTATATGTTGGCTGGCTCGAATCGGTGAATCAAATAAAACAGCGAGGTCAATTTGGCGGGTGTTCAACATCGCTGACAAATGGCCTGACAAACTTTCGATCATGTGCAGGCGCACATTGGGATAGCGTTCTCGCATGGCTTGCATAAGCGGCAACCCCAGCACGGCCGCGGTTGAGGGGGCAAGACCCACACTCACCGTGCCTGATAAGTGGGCCAGTTTGGCGCTTCGGATGGCTTGCTCGGCATGACGAAGCGTGAGTTGGGCCTCACGGAAAAACGCAACGCCCGCCTCTGTAGGCGTGACACCATGCGGCAGTCGTTGCAGCAAGCGCGTTGACAAGCTGCTTTCAAGCTTTGTCATTTGCTGGCTGAGGGCAGATTGAACCAAATTCAAGTCCAATGCGGCGCGACTGATGCTGCCCAGTTCAACAATGCGAACAAAGTAGCGGAGTTGTTTCAGTTCCATAGATCGTGCATTTTGCTCGAGTATTGCGCTCAAAATTGTTGCGCTCATCACGCCAACTCTGGCTGGCCAGTCTCCAGCTTGATTTTCAAGTCAGCATTCAAGCAGGGGTGATTTGCAGGTTAGAATATAGCAATCGGGGCGTAGCGCAGCCTGGTAGCGCATCTGGTTTGGGACCAGAGGGTCGTAGGTTCGAATCCTATCGCCCCGACCAAAAAAATAAAAAAGGCCTCGTTTTGCGAGGCCTTTTTCATTTCTGTCCGTAGCTCAGTTGGATAGAGCAACAACCTTCTAAGTTGTGGGTCACAGGTTCGATTCCTGTCGGACAGGCCAATTTTCTCAAGCAACCCTCAGTTGAACAACCAATCTGGGTTCAACACCACGTAGCAGTGCTTTTCGCCTAACAACTGGCCCTCTGGGCTGACGCAAAAGTTGGCACGTTTGTATTTTTTCTCATCCGTCAGCACATAAGAGCGATACAACTCTTGGCTTTTGAGGCCTGTTTTGTCTTTGGGGTGGAGCATCATCAATCGCGTGGCGCCGCATTCTCCTTTTTTGATGCACGCTTTTTCAGCTTGGACATCCGTATAAAACTCGATGTAAATCGCTCCTGGAAATTTGGTGTTGGGTTTGGCGACTTTGATCATGCAAGGCATGTCTTTCGCATGCGGTAGGCCCATGCGGTCGGCGAAGGTGTTCATCTCCGCCAGCACTTGATCGCGGTACTTGATCTTGATGGTCTTGTGACACACGAAGTAATCTGCATATGCATTCGTAAACACCACAGGGGTGAGGGGGCGGTTGTTGCTGTCGAGCTTGATCACCTTAGGGTCATAGACGGCACTGAGAGGTGGAGGGGCAGGTTTTTTGACCTCTTTCCCATGCCCACCGCCATGACCATCATCTTTTTTCTTTTCGTCCTTCTTCGGAGCTTCGCCGTGACCGTCATCAGCCTTTTCTTCCTTTTTAGGAGCGCCATGGCCATCGTCTTTCTTGGCTGAGTCATCCTTTTGGGGCCGCTCTGGCGGCTCGGCAAGCGGCGCTTTGGGCAAAGGCTCAGGCTCTTCAAATTTGGGTTTGGCCACACGTTTGTAGACATAGCCACTGCGCCCTGTCTCTCCCGCCTCTTTGACATAGTCGAACTTCGGCTTGGGAGGCTCTTCCAGGGGGTTGGGCTTTTTAGGTGGGTCGCTGGCCCACGCTGGCGAGCCCATGAGGCTTGCCAGACAAAGCGTGACAGCAATGAATGTGGAAGAGAAAAAACGCATATCCCTAGAAGATCGACTTTTCTGGGGGGGGCTTTAGCCCCTTTGGTAAATAAGCTTTAGGGGACGGTGTAACAGGTGGTGTCAGTGTGCAGCTTGCCTTTATCCGTCACACATTGCTGGGAGATCAGCTTGCGCGACATGTCAGACAAAAAGTAAGAGCGATACAGCACTTTGTCTTTTGGAATCAGGCTGATGCTGCGAAACACGGGGCATTGCTCGTTGCGCACGCAAGCGGTGAGGCGTTGTTGGTTCACATACAGGTGAATATTCACGCGACCTGGGGTCAGGCTTTTTTCGGTGCCAATGCTGACCACGCAGGCATCGCCTTTGACGAAGGGCAGATCGGCCAGCTCTGCAAAATAGTTCATCTCGGCCACCACCAACTCACGGAACCACGGCGCAACGATGCCATTGCAGTCAAAGTAATCCAGCTTGGTCGTGTGGACCAAAATATCTGTAAAGGGACGGTTTTTAGGACCCAGTAACAGCATAGGCTCGGGCCCAGCTTGGGGAGGACGAGCCAGTATGGCGCGAGGCGCCTCAGGTTTGTCTTGCGCGAGCGCGCCCGTCCAGACAGACAGAAGCAGGCAGCTCAACAGGAAAAACTTTTTATACATGACGTCATTGAATTCGGTTGCAACATCGACAACTTTATCAGTTTGTAGTAGGCGGGTCTGTTGAATCAAGTAAAGTGAAGTCAGACCGATTCAAACTCTAAGATGAAAATTACCAAACTCCCTCTTACTTTTGTAGTGACGGCAACCTTGCTGGGTTGTGGTGGGGGTGGGGGCAGTTCCAAATCGGCTGGCGCGCCCTTGCGTTACGAAGACGGGTGGCCTATTTATGCCGCACTCGTTGTGGGTGGCACGTCGTATGCCAATAAAAACGATTCTCGTATCGCGCGGTCGCAACTTGATGACATTCGAACTTTACTTGGCACGTCTAGCTTAGATGCGAATGAGACCAATAGCGTTCCAACCTCTTTGACTTTAGGGGACTTTTTCCAAGACGGCCAGTTGTCGGCTTTTGTGGTCGTGAATCGGGGCGCAAGTCAAGCCGGCAAGGTTTATTTTTTGCGTTGGAAAGATGATTCCAAATGGGTGGATGACACCACAAGACTTCTTTCGGATCGAACGGCTTGTGTCAACAGCCGCTCTGCAATCACAGCAGACTTTAACCATGACGGCAAACCCGATGTCTTTCTGTCTTGTGGCGGCATAAGCGAAGAGCAGCAATTGGTTTTTCTCAGTTCTCCATCTTCACTTACTTACACACGTGTAGCGACTGGCGTCACGATCAAGGGCAATCGCGCGGCTGCCAGCGATTTGGATGGAGACGCAAATCCTGATGTGGTTTTATCAAATAAAGACGGCGTGAGTCAGGCTTCTTCAATTTTGGTCATGCGAGGGACTGGAGATGGAAGATTCACTCAGCCTTCGAGCGTTTGGCTGACCAATTGCACCGCAACAACAGGGTCGTATACGCCGCCAGATATGCCTAGCAAGGTTGACCAAGTGTTTTTGGTGCCCACCACAGCTGGCCGTATGGACTTAATCGTTAGTGGCGAATCAGGTGCTGGTGATAAAAATCAAATGTGGTTTAGAAATCAAGGTGGGGCCCCTTATTTCACCAATTGTCAAAATACAGCCACCAGTGCCAAATTGTTTTCTGCCTCACTTGTGAGTGGCGCTGACGCTGTATTGACGGATATTTTTTATTCAAACATCAATGGCACTAACAACTTATTTGGCTATTTTCAGACCAGCAGTGGTTCTGTGGCCAGTTTGAAAAAATTTGTGATTCAAAACGACGCGACCTTGAATTTGAATTTGCTGAACAATGTCTTTACAGCGCCAGCGCAGCCCTCATCGGGTTTCCCATCTTTGTTTAGATTGAATGGTGCGAACCAGTTGATACCCTTTGATGCCGGTTGCAACGGCACAGCGCCTGCGAGCCGCTGTGGTTTGACATTTTTACTGCAATAGTCAGGTTCTCACCGCGTTTGATATTGTTTCGCGCCAAACAAAACCTCTTTGGCCTTGTCGTCGTACAAGGGCTTGCGCAAATCAGCCAATACCTGCACGCCGCGCTGCACCGCCGGACGCGCGGCGATTAAATCAAACCAAGCTTTGAGGTGCGGAAAATCTGCCCAATCAATGCCTTGGTTTTGCCAGCTCCGCAGCCATGGGAAGATGGCAATGTCGGCAATGCTGTAGCTGTTGCCCGCCATGAACTTGTTGTGCTGCAGTTGCTTATCCATCACGCCATACAAGCGTTTGGCTTCGTTGGTGTAGCGGTTGTAAGCGTACTCCACTTTTTCAGGCGCATAGATTCGAAAGTGGTGCGCTTGGCCCAACATCGGCCCCACGCCACCCATTTGAAACATCAACCACTGAAGCACTTCGAACTTGGCGCGGTCGCTCTTGGGTAAAAACTTGCCCGTCTTGGCGGCAAGGTAAAGCAAAATCGCCCCAGACTCAAACAAGCTGATGGGTTTGCCGTCTGGACCGTGCGGGTCAACCAGTGCAGGGATTTTGTTGTTGGGGCTGATCTTCAAAAACTCAGGCGTGAACTGGTCGCCCTTGCCGATGTTGATGGGGTGTGCCAGCCAGTCACGGCCCAATCGCAAACCGCACTCTTCGAGCATGATGTGCACTTTGTGGCCGTTGGGCGTGGCCCAAGAATAAACGTCAATCATGTGGTTTCCTTAGCTGCCGCGGGTGATGGGCATGTCAATGTCTTGGGGCGCTGTGGCGATATGCCGCGCCAGTTCCAGTTTAGCAATAGATTGGCGATGCACTTCATCCGGGCCATCGGCCAGTCGCAACCAGCGCTGGGTCGAGAAGGCATATGCCAGAGGGAAGTCATCTGACACGCCAGCAGCGCCATGCGCTTGAATGGCCCAGTCAATCACTTGGCTGGCCATGTTGGGCGCAATCACTTTGATCATGGCAATTTCAGCCCGCGCCTCTTTGTTGCCCACGGTGTCCATCCTGTCTCTTATACACATCTGACGCTGCCGACGAAGCTAGAAGTGTAG
>JAVLFR010000278.1:0-2520 GCA_046052785.1 Limnohabitans sp.
CTCACCGTGGCCCATGCCCGCGGTTTATATGCCTTGATGGATTTGTCTGACAACGACTTGCTGGACCTCTTGCTCCAACGTAAAGAAATGCCAGACAACATCACACAAGAAGAAGCACTTGAGGTGCTGAGTATGTTGAGACACTGAACGCAACACTGACATTAGGAAACCACTATGAAACTCTCAGACAACAAAGCCACTCTGTCGTTCAGCAACGGCAGCCCCAGCATCGACATGCCCGTTTACCACGACAGCATTGGCCCCGATGTGATCGACATCCGCAAGCTGTATGGCCAAACGGGTATGTTCACCTACGACCCAGGCTTCTTGTCCACAGCGTCTTGTCAATCGGGCATCACCTACATCGACGGTGACAAAGGTGAGTTGCTGTACCGCGGCTACCCCATCGAACAACTCGCCACCCACTGCGACTACCTCGAAACTTGTTACTTATTGTTGAAGGGCGATTTACCCAACGCCGCACAAAAAGCCCAGTTTGAGCACACCGTGACCAACCACACCATGGTCAACGAGCAAATGCAATTCTTCTTGCGTGGCTTTCGTCGAGACGCACACCCAATGGCTGTGCTGACTGGCTTGGTGGGCGCTTTATCGGCGTTCTACCACGACAGCACCGACATCACCAACCCTGAGCACCGCGAAATTGCCGCGATCCGTTTGATCGCCAAGATGCCCACTTTGGTGGCTATGGCTTACAAATACGGCGTGGGCCAGCCTTTCATGTACCCACAAAACAGCTTGTCTTACTCAGGCAACTTCTTGCGCATGATGTTCGGTGTGCCGTGCGAAGAGTACGTGGTCAACCCTGTGCTCGAGCGCGCCATGGACCGCATCTTCACCCTCCACGCAGACCACGAGCAAAACGCGTCTACTTCCACTGTGCGTTTGTGTGGCTCGTCAGGCACCAACCCCTTTGCTGCCATCGCTGCGGGTGTGGCTTGCCTTTGGGGCCCCGCGCACGGCGGTGCAAACGAGGCGTGTTTGAACATGCTGGAAGACATCCAAGCCATGGGCGGTGTCTCTAAAGTCGGCGAGTTCATGGAGAAGGTCAAAGACAAAAACTCTGGCGTCAAACTCATGGGCTTTGGTCACCGCGTTTACAAAAACTACGACCCCCGTGCCAAGTTGATGCAAGAAACTTGCGACGAAGTGCTCAAAGAACTCGGCCTTGAAAACGACCCCTTGTTTAAGTTGGCCAAGGCTTTGGAAAAGATCGCCTTGGAAGATGAATACTTCGTCAGCCGCAAGCTCTACCCCAACGTCGATTTCTATTCTGGCATCGTTCAACGCGCAATTGGCATCCCCGTGAACTTGTTCACTGGTATTTTTGCCTTGGCACGCACCGTGGGCTGGATTGCCCAACTGAACGAAATGATCGGCGACCCCGAATACAAAATCGGCCGCCCACGTCAATTGTTTACAGGCTCGGTTCACCGCAACGTGGAAGAATTGTCAAAACGCAAGTAATTGCGCTCAGCTTGTTCGCGGCTTACGCAACAACAACAACAAAGCCCTGCTGTGCAGGGCTTTTTACATGCCAGGCTTTCGCACACCACGGCAGTGGTAGGCTCTTGCATCATGAATTCTGTACCGTTTTTAAACACACCTGAAGCCCTGCGCCAGCTCGCTAACAACGCACACTCAGCCTGCCAATGCTGCTTGCAACATTGCGAAGGCTGGGAGAGCGTCAACGACACCGTATGGCCTGCTGCTCAAATGAGCCATGTGGCCACTTTGCGCGATCCCGATGTCTATGAGCCCACCTTTGAAGAACACCACCCCAGCGGCACACGCTACGAATCAGCCCATGCGCCTGTGGTGTTGACATTCTTCCCCTACAACCGATGTGATGTGCATGTGTGCCACCAATGCCAGCAACACGTGTTGCGCTACACCGAATTTGGGGGCTACTACGTGGATCAACGGGCGCGCCGACTCAACGTGAAACTCATCACCGACTGAGGTGACAGTCTTTGCGCACGGATGTTTAGCCCAGCGCCATCTCGCCGCCCAAGGCTTCAAACAAATCGGGCAGCAGCTTGCTCAATTCGCCCGTGGTAATGGCCACATCGGCATCGAAGCCATCGTCTTTTTCAGCTGACGTGGCTTCAAACACCCCCTCTAAAAACGTGATCTTTTTCAGCTGCAGCGCTTCGGTCAGCGAAAACGACACGCGCCCTTGCCATGTCAGCGCCAAACGCGTGGGCAATTTGCCGCCTTGCACATGCTGCTTGACCTCATCGGTGTCCAGCGGATGGCGCACGAAGCGCACCACCGATTTTGATTCATCTGCTGACTTCAACTCACACTCACGGTCCACGCTGAAGGCCGCAGGAGAGTCTTGCATCATCAGCCACGACGCCATCGCAGCCTGGGGCGAGATTTGGGTGTTGATCATAGTCAGGCTCAGGCCGGCGAAGGACTTAACCAGCATGGTCACCACCTCGTCCGCCTTGGCTTGGCTGCCTGCATCCATCACCATCAAGTGCGTGGCTGGGT
>JAVLFR010000279.1:0-4469 GCA_046052785.1 Limnohabitans sp.
TTAAGTCGTCGGCAGCGTCAGATGTGTATAAGAGACAGGTCTTGCCCCGTCACACCCTCGAGCCGGGTGCACTTGACGCCGCGGTGCTGGCCGAAGTCAAATCGGTCACGCCTTACCAAGCCGAAATCAAGCAAGTGGCCGGTCGCAAACAAAAATTCAACGGGGCCTGGGTTGCTTGGCCTTACACCTATTAATAGACCAACGGGAGAACCCTCCATGCTCACACCCACCCACTCTGTTCGCGCTTGGCTGTGCTGCCTCGCCTTGCTGACCCCCGTGTTGGTGCAGGCTGCCAGCCCCCCCACGCGTAGCACCTACACCGTCGAGTCTGGCGACACCTTGGACAAAGTGATTCGCAAAACCATGCCCGACAGCCCTTTGCGCTTGGATATTTTGCGCAACGCCTTTGTGCAGCAAAATCCACAAGCCTTCACCAAAGCCCCGCCACGCGCCTTGATGGCGGGGGCGGTGCTCAACGTGCCCAGCCATGACGATTTATTACGCAGCTTCATGGTGCCCGGTCAGTCGATGGGCAGTAGCGGTGTGCATCGCGGGGGGGGGTATTCCACCGCCGATATGAACATGAACGAACGCAAAAACTGGGTGCGCTTCCCTTAAGGGGCCGCCATGAGCATCCTGGGGCCCGAAGGCGTTCACGCCATTCCACGTGTCGCGCCGGTTCACATGGACATGCGCACGGCCTATGTGGACGCGCCTGTGGCCCGCCAATTGGGTTTGCACGATGGGCAAGTCGTGCAAGCCACTGCCACGGTGGTGAACCAACAGATCAAACTGGTGCTCAATGAGCACATTTTTAATCTGCCTTTGCAGCCCTACATCAAAGAGGGCGACTTGGTGCAGTTGCGCGCGCAGTTGTTGCCTGCGGGTAAGTGGGCCTTGCAACTGCTGCACACAGGCAACTTTGCGGGGCCAGAGGCGCCCGCTGCGGCCATGCCCACGCGCTTGAACACCTTGCTGTTTCAGCCGCCTGGTTTTGCCAATTTGCTGGCGCTGCTCCAGCCTGGGGTGCTCGAGCGCTTGCTCCCGCCGATCCAAGATGCAGGTGAATTGAAAAAACGCATCCAAGGCCAACGCCTCAATATGAGCAGCTTGCAACCCCAAGCGTTGAAGCGTTTCATACTGGGGCACACCAAAACCACCGAAGCCAGTTTGGCTGAGGGCGAACCCGTGGCTGACAACACCAAGGTGCTGCTGCGTTTGTTGATGGCTGAACGCGAACGGGTGCAAGCCCAAGACAGCGTGGACACCCAAGACAGCCTCAAGCACGCTTTGGATGAACTCGAAGCCGCGCAAGTGCAATCGAGTCAAACGGCGCACAAAGGCGATTTGCTGTTTGGCTTGGTGATCCCATTTCGCGATGCGGACCCTGTGGAGTTGCATTTCGAGCAAAAAGGCAACAAACCCGGCCAGCCTAAAAATCCCTTGGTGGTCAATATGCACACGGACAGCCGTGTGTTGGGGGAGGTGTGGCTCAAAACCACCATCAGCCAAAACGCACAGGTGGACCTCACCATGTGGGCTTTGCGCAAAGACGTGGCTGACTTGGCCAAGTTCAATGCCACAGAGCTCACCGATGAATTGGAAAGTGCGGGTCTGCACATGGGCAGTTTTCAGGTCTACAACGCCCCAAGACCCGAAGCTGTGCAAGACCCACGCGCGCCCGAGCATGGCCGTTTGATCGACACCCGCGTATGACAGACAAGCACTACATGCAAGCCGTGGCTTTGGAATATGGCCGCAACAAAGCGCCCGTGGTCAGCGCCAAGGGCGATGACGCGCTGGCGCGTCGCATCGTGGAAGAGGCCAAAAAGCAAGGCGTGTATGTGGCTGAAGACCCGAGGTTGCTGGCCATGTTGAGTCGACTCGACGTTGGGCAGGAAATTCCAGAGGACATGTTCACCGCCGTCGCCGTGATCTTGGCTTGGGTGTATTGGCTCAAGGGCATGCAGCCCGGGGACGAAAAGCCGAATTAAGTTTAGGCGTCCGCGTAGCCGCGGCCACCCCGTCGCTGACCGCGGGAGACTTTGCCCAATCGGTCGTAAATTTCAACCGAACTCGTGGGGTCTTGCACTTGCAAGCTTTGAAGGGCGCCACGGATGGCGTCAATTTTTCGAACAATCAGCACCTCGTTGCGGCGATGCATGTCGCGGCAATGGGCCATGTGCTCTTTGAAGCCATCCCATTGCGGCCCGAGCGCGTCTGCGGCGTCAGGCCCGTCGATCCCAGCCAACTCGGCGAGCTGCTGAAGCAACTCGTTTTTAGAAGCTTGCGACGCCTCGAAGGCGTCAAGATTTTGCGCTTTCAGATGCTCGAACTCTTGCTCGAGCATGTCTTGCAGCGTTTTCGCCAATGCCAACGCCTGCCCCAGTTTGGCGGCCTGCGAGTCAGCGGCAGTTGTGGTCATATCCGACAAATGACAATCAATCAGAAATGAGTGACGATCACTGACCGATCATTTTTTCGAGGGCTACAAAGTTTTCGGCAATGCGGCGTGGGTTCACAGGGTAGTTGCCTTCCTTGATCGCCTGCTTGATCGCTTCCACTTTAGAGCGGTCAAAGTCTGGCTGTGCCATGACTTTTTGGGCAACATTGCTTAAGCTCACTTGATCTGCTCCTGCTGAAGCTGTTTTCTCCAGCGACGGTGCGAGCTCTTCTTTGGCTTGCGCTGCCGAAGGGCTTCGATTCTCGACTTTGTCGATGGCGCTGCGCATGGCGGCGTTCGACTGTGTCATTCGACCGTAGTTTGAAATTGCGTCATTCATGATGTTTTCACTTTCTTTAACCTTTGTTGCAGGTCAAAACTTTTTCACAACACTTCTATCGACCCCAAATTTTAGAACTTGAGTATTTTTTTCGAAAGAATTTTTAAATACCACTTTTCACCTCAATTTAGCGGCATTCGGTCCAGTGATCACACCCTGTAGTGATCGACCCGACTCGACATTTTTTAAGCGAATGGCTTCACCCAATCCGCCATCTTGCAGGGCTTCCGCACGCATCGTGATCGAAAAGCCTTGTCCTTCGCCAGCGGTGACATGCACCTCTTGGCCGCGCTTGACCAATACTGCGTTTTTCACGTCATATGAGCGCAGCGGTGTGTTGGGCGTGAGATCACGCACCAACTCTAAATTTTTTAATAAATTTGCATCCGAAATGATTTGGCTCTCCATGCCTGCCGCGGGCATGTCGGCATAGCTGAACATGGCAGGCGTGATCACCGTGCCGCGTTTGAGCAACTCTTTGGACACCAACACCCTGTGCAGCGCAGGCGCCGCGGGGGTGGGGCGGTTCACGGGCACCGCGCTTTGGCCGCTGTTGAGGTTGACAAACAGTTGCCAAGCAGGTTGGGCACATTTCACCCGCACCGCGGGTTGGTTGGGAAACGGGTGTTCAAACTGCAGGTTTTGTTGACAGTGTTGCACCGTGATGCGGGGGTCCACAGCCACCACCTGCACCGGTTTGCCCTGAAAAGCAGGGTGGGTTGTGGCCCATTGTTGGGCTTGTTGTTGCAACACCGCAAAGGCACTGGCGTCTGCTGGCGAATTCGTCGCCAACCCAGTCTGCGCTTGGCTTAGCAAGCAGACGGCCAGCCAAAAACTCCAGCGCTTGCGGCGTTGGGTGTCGGCATTTGTTAGGCACAGCATTTGCATAGTCATGTGGGTCGGTGTTGATGTTTTGACATGGTTTCAGACCCAACCCTTCATGCAAGAACAAAGCCAACTTTTTACGGACCGACTCATCGGAGCCCTTTATGCGACTCGACCCGTCCTATCAGCCTCAGGTGAACAACACCGATGCCTCTGGCATGCCCAAGCTGCCACGCAGCCAGCTCGCCTATGCCCGAACCGCACCGGCCTTCACGCGCGCGCTCGCGAGTGCGGGCATGTCGGGTGCCTTGGCACCCGAAGGCAGCACGCCCGCATGGGGGACCGCAGTGCGCTCAGGTCAAACCCTCACGGGCATCGTGCGCGAGCAAATGGCCGAGCGTGGGGTGAACATTTCTAACAACGAGGCCATGCGCTTGGCGCATACGGTGGCCCGTGCCAACAACATCAGCAATCCCAACATGATCCACCCGGGTCAAAAATTAAACTTGGAGAGCTTGAACTTTTCTTTGCAGCAATCCTTGGCTGTGAACCAAGCCATTGCGGCCAACAAAGCAGCCGCTCTTGCTGCTGCGGCCCCAGCGGTCACGCCTGCGGCCAACGTCAACACACTCAACACCAACACGGCCCTGGGCAACACCGCTTTGGCGGGCACCGCCCAAGTCCAGTTGCTCACGCGCTCAGACCGCAGCGGCAATGTGGTGCTCGAAAAAACCATCGACCGCGCCATTGAAAAAGGCTTCATCCCCGCGCAAGACAAACAAGCCGTGATGAACAAAATTGTTCAGCTCTCGCAAGACCACCGCTTTGCACCCGATGACTTTGCCCGCCTCACCTTGATGG
>JAVLFR010000280.1:0-6852 GCA_046052785.1 Limnohabitans sp.
ACACCGCAGTGATCAGCCATCGCTCAGGCGAGACCGAAGACAGCACCATTGCCGACATCGCGGTGGGCCTGAACGCCGGCCAGATCAAGACTGGCTCTATGAGCCGCTCTGACCGCATGGCCAAGTACAACCAACTCTTGCGCATCGAAGAGGACTTGGGCGACGTGGCGGTTTACCCTGGCCGCGCGGCTTTCTACAACTTGCGTTAATCCGCTTGTGATGCTGCGCCCACTCCACCTTGTGCTGATTGCGCTGTTGCTGGTGCTGCAGGCGCAATTGTGGTTTGGCCGCGGCAGCTTGCCTGACGTGATCCGTTTGCGCGAGGTTTTGAAAGAGCAAAAGCAGCACAATGCAGCGGCGCAACTGGCCAACGACCGCCTCAGCGCCGAACTCCACGACCTCAAAGACGGTCTGGAAATGGTCGAAGAACGGGCGCGCGCTGAAATCGGCATGGTCAAGCCCAATGAAGTCTTTGTGCAAATTGCGAAGTGAGCGAACTCCTCTTTTCGATCGCCTTCACCCTCTTGGGCCACGACACCACTTGGCTTGAATCCATCGCAGTCGGCATGACCTTGTCGATGATTCTGTGCAATATCTTGTCACTGCATTGGGGCTGGCCCTTGGCAGCCATCAGCTCGGTGTTGTATTTCTTTTTGTTTTGGAGTCAGCACCTCTACGGTGAGGCCTGTCTGCAAGTGTTGTTCGTGGGCTTGGCGCTTTGGGGATGGTGGGTCTGGCTGCGAGGCCTAGATGGCGCCCCCTTGCCAATCACTCGCATCCAACCACGCCAACGGTTGATCCTCTCTAGCGTAGGCATCTTGCTTTGGCTGACCACAGGCACCCTTCTGCTCAAATTCACCGACACCGATGTGCCTTGGTGGGACGCCTTCCCCACCGCCTTGAGCGTGCTCGGTCAATACTTGCTGGCTCACAAACGCTTAGAAAACTGGCTGATTTGGATGCTGGTGAACTTCGTGGCCACATGGCTTTTTGTATGGAAAGGCTTGTGGCTCACCGCCTTGCTCTACCTGGTGTTGATCTTGTTGAGTGCGGTAGGTTGGCGCGCTTGGGCGACCCAATTGAAGGTGCAAAGCTGATGAGGATTGCCCTGCTCGGCGCTGAAAGCACAGGCAAGTCAGAGTTGACTCGGGCCCTGTGCGCAAGGTTGCAACAATCGGGTTTGACCGTGCACCGGGTGGATGAATACCTGCGTGAATGGTGCCACACACACCAACGCTCGCCCCGCGCAGACGAACAGCAACACATTGCGGACACACAAATAGAACGGGTTGGGGCAGCCCCTGCAAACGCGGTGGTGATTGCAGACACCACGCCCCTGATGACGGCGGTGTATAGCCAACTGATCTTCGACGATGACAGCTTATTTGAGATGGCTTTGTCGCATCAGGCGTCATATGACGTCACCCTCCTCATGGGCCTTGATTTACCTTGGACTCATGACGGGTTTCAACGCGATGGTCCCCATGTGCGTGAACCTGTAGATACCGCGTTGCGACAAAGTTTAGGATTGGCCGGCTTGCCCTACCAAGTGGTTTACGGCGTACACGCACAACGCTTAGAAAACGCGTTTTTTTGCATCGGCCAACAAGTACCGAAATGGGCCACACAACTCGCGCGACCGGAGCCCGCTGTGCGCTGGACAGGTGCATGCGACACCTGCGGCGATGGCGAGTGTGAACACCGCTTGTTCACACAACTCATTAAAAAATGAGCTGCTTTATTGCAGCGATGAAGGCGCTGGCGCAGTCGTGGGCGTGCCCGTAAAAATCTGCGCGGCATCCACCGCGTCGTAGCGGTATTGCGCACCACAAAAATCGCAGCCCACCTCCACGTCGCCGCGCTCGGCCAAGATGCTTTCCACCTCTTCTGTGCCCAAGCTGCGAATCATGCTGCTCACCCGTTCGCGGTTACATGAACAGGCAAAACTTGGCGTCAGTGTTTCTAAGCGCAAAAGTTTTTCTTCCCAAAACAAACGGCGCAAAATCGTCTCAACATCCAAGCCAAGCAACTCTTTGGAGGTCAAGCTAGAGGCCAAGATGGAGATGCGGTTGTAATCTTCGTTCAGACCAATCTCGTCTTCGTCTTCCATGGTGGCTTTGGCAGCCAAGTTGCCCTCCCCTTTGATGGGCAGGCGCTGAATCAACAAGCCAGCAGCCGTGGTGTCGTTGGCAGCCAGCACCAAGGTGGTGTCGAGCTGCTCGCTTTGGAGCATATAGTGCTGCAACACATCGCTGAATTTATCCAGCTTGTTGCGCTGATCATCAAACAAAGGCACCACGCCTTGATAGGCCTGTTGGCCAGGCAATTTGTTCAGCGGGTCCAAGGTGATCGCGCAACGGCCTTGGTTATTGACATTGACCATTTCTGACAAGGAGGTGGCATGCCCCATCTCGCCCACCACTTTGGCCGTGGCTCGCAAACTTAAATTGGGATTGACCTCAACCACCGCCAGCTTCAAAGGGCCGTCACCAAAAATTTGCATCACCAAGGCACCATTGAATTTGATGTTCGATTGCATCAACACAGCCGCGGCAGTCATTTCACCCAAAAGATGACGTACCGATTCGGGGTAGGGGCCAGTTTCTAAATTAGCCGCGCGCCGCTTGAGCACTTCTTGCCACACATCGGTGAGCTGCACCAACATGCCGCGCACGGGTAACCCGTCGAACAAAAATTTATGCAACTGCGACATCAAGCCAACTTTTTCAAACCCGCTTTGAAACGGTTCTTGTTATTCACATAGTGCTGCGCACTGCGGCGCAACCCCTCTATTTGCTCTGGCGTGAGCTGGCGCACCACTTTGGCGGGACTGCCCAAAATCATAGAACCATCTGCAAACTCTTTGCCCTCGGTGACCAGCGAACCAGCACCCACCAAGCAGTTTTTGCCAATTTTTGCGCCGTTGAGCACGATGGCACCGATGCCAATCAACGACTCATCCCCCACCGTGCAACCATGCAACTGCACCATGTGGCCCACTGTCACATGCTTGCCGATGGTGAGCGGAATGCCCACATCAGCGTGTAACACGCTGCCGTCTTGGATGTTGGTGCCTTCACCAATGTGGATGGTGGCGGTATCACCCCGCACCACACTGCTGAACCACACACTGCTGTCCGCCGCCATGTGCACGTCACCAATCACTTGGGCGTTGTCAGCCACCCAAGCCGAGTCTGATATGTGGGGCGTGAGTGCGTCCAGTTGATAAATAGCCATGAAAGTCTCCTGTGGTGTCTGGTGTTTCTACAATTGTAAGGATGAGCCTACGTCCCTTAGCCCTGAATGCCCTATGCATTTGTGACCCTGCACAAAAAGTACAAGCTGTGCAGTCGCTCTGGGCGCAACACCAGGCTATGGACTTGGGCACTGCTGAGGTCCTCAATGGACAAGAGCACCTGCCCCTGCCGGGCCGCCCTGCTTTGCCACGCTTGATTCCCGCCAAGCAGGTGCCGACAAGAACCCCCTTCACGCCTGAGGGTTTGGCTGCATTGATACACGCGGTGTGCCACATCGAGTTCAATGCCATCAACCTCGCCTTAGATGCGGTTTGGCGCTTCCCCCACATGCCCGTTGCCTTCTACACAGACTGGCTGAGCGTGGCCCATGAAGAGTCGCAACACTTTCAAATGCTGCACTTACATCTGCATGATTTGGGCTATGCCTATGGCGATTTTGATGCCCATGATGGTTTGTGGCACATGTGCCAAAAGACAGCTGACGATGTGTTGGCCCGTATGGCGCTAGTGCCCCGCACACTTGAAGCGCGCGGATTGGACGCTACACCGCTGATTCAAACCAAGCTTCGTAAAGTTGCCACCCCTGAGTCCATCAAAGCTGTCGAGATCTTGGACATCATTTTGCGAGATGAGGTGGGCCATGTGGCCATTGGCAACCATTGGTACCGATGGCTGTGCGAACAGCGCGGCCTTGATCCGCAAACTTTGTATCCCGAGTTGGTGCAACGCTACGATGCACCCAAGTTGCGTCCGCCCTTTAACCAAGAAGCGCGCATACGTGCAGGCTTTACCGAAACCGAGATGCGTGACTTGTTTGGACACTGACTCACCCGCGCGGGTGATGCTTGCCGTGTAAGCTCTTCAAGCGCTCACGCGCGATGTGCGTGTAGATGGTGGTCGTGGAAATATCGGCATGCCCCAAGAGCATTTGTACGGCTCGCAAATCGGCACCATGGTTGAGCAAATGCGTGGCAAATGCATGGCGCAGGGTATGGGGCGAAATTGGCACATGGATTTGCGCCAGCAAAGCATAGCGTTTGATGAGTTGCCAAAACATGGCGCGGGTCATGCTTTCTCCTGCATTTTTTCCACGCACGGTGACAAACAAAGCCTCCGTTTGGTGATCGCCCAAGAGCAGCGGGCGCGCCTCACTCAGATAGCGCTCAAGCCATTCACGCGCGACTTCGCCAAAAGGCACAAGGCGTTCTTTGCTTCCCTTACCCATGATGCGCAGCACACCATCAGACAAACTGACATGCAAAATTTTGAGGTCAACCAACTCGCTCACGCGCAAACCGCTGGCATAAATCAGCTCCAACATGGCGCGGTCTCGCAACCCCAAATCCGTTGAAACATCGGGCGCATGGAGCAAGCTTTCTACTTGCGCTTGCGTCAAACTTTTAGGGGCGCGTGCGGGCTGCTTGGCGGTGAGCAACCGCAAGGTCGGGTCAGCTTCACGCAGACGCTCTCGTATGGCCCATCGGTAATAGCGTTTGAAGACTGTCAAGCGCCGGTTGGCGCTGGTCGCCTTGGTCTGGGCGTGGCGATGCGCAAAGTATTGCTGCAGATCAGACTCTTGCGCCGCCAACAAATGGGTCCCTTGCGCGTTGAGCCATGCAGACAACAGACTCAAGTCACGTCGGTAGGCGGCCAAACTGTTGGGCGCCAAACCGTGCTCTAACCAAAGTGCATCAATAAAAATGTCAATGCTGGCATCAGGGGGTGATGCGGGCTTGCCAATCAAACCGATCAATCCAAGGTCAGTTTTTGTTCATTCACCACGCGCTTGTAGACATCAAACTCTGCTTTCATTTGCACAGCAAATTGCTCGGGGGTGTTCGCAACGATCAGCGAGCCCGTGTCTTCAATGCGCTTGCGCACCGCTGGGTCTTCTAAGGCCTTGCGCACCCCAGCGTTGATTTTGTCCACGACCTCTTTGGACAGCCCTTTGGGGCCATAAATGCCGTAATAAGCCATGCGGTTGACAGGCTCTAAGCCCACTTCTTTGAAGGTCGGCACATTCGGTAACACAGCCAATCGCTGGGGAGCCGCTACCACAATCGGGACCAGACGGTTATCTTTGATAAATGGCAAAGCAGAGGGAAGATTATCAAAAATCATGGGCACTTGACCCGCCACGGTGTCATTCAATGCGGGGCCAGCGCCTCGATATGGAATATGCGTGATGAATGTCCCGCTGAGGTTTTTAAACAATTCCATCTGCAAATGGCCAATGCCGCCAGTCCCTGATGATGCATAAGAGTACTTGCCAGGCGAGCGTTTGATCTCTGCGATGTAGCCTTTGTAATCCGTCGCAGGAAAGCTCGTGTGCACGGCGATGATGTTAGGGGTCGCCGCGATATTGATGATAGGCGTGAAATCTGTCAACGCGTTGTAGGGAATTTTTGTGTTGATGGCTGGGTTAGCAGCAGTGGTGGAGACCGTGGCCATGCCAAGTGAGTACCCATCGGGCGCAGCCTTGGCCGTTTCAAGAGCGCCAACAACACCACCGCCACCCGCCTTGTTCACCACCACCACGCTTTGACCCAGCGCTTTACCCAACGGGTCGGCAATGACGCGTGCAATGATGTCGGTTGTGCCCCCAGGCGCAAACGGCACCTGCAGTTGAATCACTTTGTTGGGATAGCCTTGCGCAAACGTTGAGCCAACACAGGCCAACAATGAGAGGGCGAAACAATGACGACGTTGCATACAAGTTCTCCAAAAAACAGTAGTTCAGATACCGACGGGTGAATCCTATACGTTTTGAGCCCGCGCAAGCAGTGAACTAAGGGTATTCTCTGTCTGGTGAATTACGCGCAACTACTTATTCCCGACTTCTCGCTCATCCTGTGTGGCTACTTGGTTTGCCAGTACACCGCGCTCAACCGCACCGTGTGGGAGCAGGTCGAGCAATTGGTTTATTTTTTCTTATTTCCCGTCTTGTTATTTCATTCCATCGTTCGTACCCCCTTGGACTTACAAGCCGCGTCTCATTTCATCGCCGCGGGCTTGCTACTGGGCCTGGGCAGCATTTGCATGTCTTATGCATTACCCAAGCTGCCGTTTTTTCGCGCTCACATTGAGACTCGCTTACACGCGGCAAGCGCCCAAGTGGCTTTTCGTTTCAACTCATTCATTGCTCTGGCCTTGGCAGAGCGGTTGGCTGGCCAACAAGCCTTGCTCTTGGTTGCGGTGTTGATTGGCGTCTGCGTCCCGCTCTTCAATGTGGCTGCGGTATGGCCGATGGCCCGCCACTCCCAAAGCAGTTTCGCCCGCGAGCTCCTGCGTAATCCGCTCATCCTGGCGACAGCATCTGGACTGTTGGCTAATATCCTCGGGTTGCAAATCCCCAGTTGGACAGAGCCCACTTTGCAACGCATTGGCGCAGCCTCGTTGGCGCTGGGCCTCATGGCGGCAGGCGCTGGCATGCAATTGGGTGATTTGATGAAAGCCAAAACCTTGGCCCTGTCCGTCCTGGTCATTCGCCATATCCTGACCCCCTTGCTGGCTTGGGTTCTGTGCATGGCTTTGGCACTTGATCGCACGCAATCCACCGTTTTAATAGCCTTTTCTGCCCTGCCCACCGCCTCCA
>JAVLFR010000281.1:0-9692 GCA_046052785.1 Limnohabitans sp.
CAAGCGCTGCAAGCAGGTGCGGCGGTCATCGTCGCGCAAGGTGGGGAGGCAGGTGGCCATGGGGCCAATGCCCTAGAAGGCCGCAGCACCTTCACCCTGGTGCCAGAAATTGCTGACCACTTAGCAGCCCACGCACCCCACACCTTGCTGCTCGCGGCTGGCGGCGTGGCCGATGGTCGGGGTCTGGCTGCGGCGCTGATGCTGGGGGCAGATGGCGTGCTGGTGGGCTCGCGCCTGTGGGCTGCCACGGAAAGTCTCGCGGCCGCAGGCGCCAAGACACAGGCCACACAAACCAGCGGGGACGGCACGGCGCGCAGCCAAGTGTTTGACATCTTGCGCCGAAAAAACTGGCCTACGCCGTATGACTTTCGCGCCATTCGCAACGACTTGCATCGCCGTCTAGAAACCGACATGGCCGCACTGACAGCCAACCCCGAGGTCGCCCGCGCAGACTACGACGCGGGCGTGAAAGCAGGTGACTTTTCGCGCGCGCACGCCACAGTCGGTGAGGCGGTGGGATTGATTGGCGACGTGCCCGCGGCGCGCGAGGTGATTGAACGCATGACGCAACAAGCACAGCGCTTGCTGAGCAACCCAACACACGCATGAGCCGACGTCTTCTCATCTTGTCGCATGACAACAAAATTGGCGACGCCATTGTGGCCACGGGTTTATTCAAACCGCTGCGCGCGCATTGGCCCGATTGCGAAATTGGCGTGTTGTGTGGCGGCACCAATGCGGCACTTTACCGCCACCACCCCGATGTGAAATGGTTGCATGTGTCCAACAGCCGCAATGTGTTTGCACGCATGTGGGCCAGTTTGAAAGCCCGGCTCGTGGGCTACGACATGGTGGTGCACTTTGGTAAAAACATCGCCAACCCGTCCGAACAAATTGTTTTGAACATCGTCCACGCCAAGCAACGTTTTTTGTTTGCTCGCCTGCCGTCCACCCCCCGCCCCAATGACGTGGTGATGGATGAGACCTTGACGAGCTCGCACTACTCAGCGCGACACTTGAGATTTCTGCAAGCCCTCCAAGCCCCGCTGGGCGCCTATCACTACGACATCCGTTTGGCCCCCACATTGGAGGCCGATAGGCCCGAGGGTTGCGCGTCTTTGTTGGTGCTCAACAGCCAAGGCAGCACCATGGATCGGTCACTGTCGCTGGCATGGGTGGTGGCCTTTGCAAGCGAAATTCGCGCTCGCTTTGCAGACACCTGTCTCCAAGTTTTGAGTGCCAGCCCTGCGCATGAAGCGGCGTTGAAGCAGGCTTTGTCAGGCTTCGGTGCGCATGTGGTCGTGACGCCTTTTCATGCCAGCGTGAGCCAATCACTGCGCGTGATCCGCGCAGCCGACGTGGTGGTCACCCCTGACACGTATGCCGTGCACGCAGCGAGTGCTTGGAATATTCCTGTCGTTGCGCTGTATGCGGCCAATGGGCCCGTCAGCGTCTGGACGCCGCTGTCGGACACCTACGTTCAAATTGAGGCGCCGCCAGGAAAAATAGTGGCCGACATCGCGATCTCTGATGTGATCGATGCACTCCACCACATGAAGGCCTCACCGCAATCCTGTCGTCACATTCGATTAAGTTGAGGGTACCTTTTCTGCAGCCATCGACCGAGCGCCCAGTTCGCACACCTCGACAAAACTTTGACGAAGCGCATTACGTCTTTTCAGGGCAGAACGCTTTTTTGATTCAACCTCATGCTCAGGCCGAGGCTCCCAAACCACGGGCAGCAACCAATGCGATTGCTCGGTTTGTTCACGGGCCCCCAGCTGCTGCCAAATGTCGTCATAGCTGATGTTGATGCGTTTGGCCAAACTGAAGTAGCTGGCATAGGCGTGTTTTTTATCCGCGACGCCAACCACGGCCTCTAGACGCCACGCACGTGCCAAACCCTGCAGCGCATTGAACAAAATAAAGAGCGGCTTGGTGCGCTCCAAGGCCTGCGTGGCCTGCTTGATCAAATCCTTGGTGTTGGATGTGCCTTGAAAGCAGCCAATGAATAACGCGTGCCCATGGCTGGTTTGCCCCAACATCTGCGCGGGCAAAACACTGACCGAGGATCTGAGCAACATCTGACCATTCATGTGCAACGACACCATCAACTCGCCCTCGCGGGCAAGGCCGCGGCTTGGACTCAGGATGACTTCAAACTCTGTTTGGTTGTGTTGGATCTTGCCAAGACTGACGGGGTCGCCTTCGTAGAAAGCCAGCACGCCCGCCAATTTGAATTCGGCTAAAAACCAATCAAAAAATGCCAACTGGGCAGCCATGCGCTGGTGGCCGTCCAAACCTGTCCAAAGATAAGCCCGTGTGCATTTCAATGACAAAGAGGGATCAATTTCAAACAAGCGCGTGAGTTGGTGAGACTCAAAATACTGCCGCATCTGTGCCAGCTCCGCTTGAAAGAGCTTTTGCCTGAGCTTGAACTTCAAGCGCCGCTTCATGGTCTGCATCTTCCCACCGGCCAGGTTGTCGGTGAGCAAGAAAAGCTCTTCAGGGGTAGACCACATAAATCCTCAATTCACATCTGTGGCAACCATTGTGGCTGCCTGTCTTGTCAAAGCAAACGGTAAACCCGCTCAGCCGTCACGTCTTCTAAGCAACGCGTGTGGCCCAGCGGACACGTGCGCTCATAGCAAGGCGAACAAGCCAGCGGGGGCTGGTAGTTGCCATCGACACGCAACCACACCACGCGTGCGCGGTCATTCAAAGGTGGGGTGTGCTCTGGACTCGACGAGCCAAACACCGCCACTTGCGGCACACCAAAAGCAGCCGCCACATGCATGAGGCCCGAGTCATTGCTGACCACGCGATGGGCATAGGCAATCAGCGCGAAGGCTTGCATGAGGTGGGTTTGACCCGCCAAGTTAAAGCATTGGCCAGGCTTGGCCGCATTGGCGGTGGTGGCAATTTCTTGGCAAATGTCGAACTCTTTGTTCGAGCCCAACAAAAACACCGGGCGGTCCATCTTGGCGGCGAGTTCTGCAAAGTGTTTGGCCGGCCAGCGCTTGGCGGGGCCGTACTCTGCACCCGGCGCAAACACCATAAAGCTGTTTTTGGCCAAGGTGGGCAGTGTGGGCATCTGGGTGCTCAACTCTTCCAGCGCATCGTCTAGCACGCCCACGCCCGCTTTGAGCACGGGGCGCAAATCGCCCGCCAACTTCATAGGGCCCGTGAGGGTTTGGCCCACCAAGCTGAGTGCGGCATACCACTCCACCATGGGCGGGCGCTCTTCGGCTTGGGGGTTGTCTAAGCGGTCGGTTAACAAACCAAACCGCATCTCACCGGTGTAGCCCACGCGCTTGGGGATGCCTGCCATCCAAGGCAGCAACGCGCTTTTCAAAGAGTTGGGGCACACATAAGCCACGTCAAACTTGCCGCGCAGCTGTTGCGCCAACTTCAAGCGGCCCATCAGTTGCAAGCCGCCGTGTTTGAAGGGCATGTCAATCACCTCCGCCACGCCAGGCATCACGCGGTAAACCGGCGCAATCCAAGGCAAGGCAGCGACGCTGAGGCGCTCGCCGCGCAAAGCCAAGCGGCGTAGCAAGGGCTCGGTCATCACGGCATCCCCAATCCATTGGGGCGCAATGATGAGCGCGTTTTTAGTGGCCGTGGCCAACGTGTTCGCCGGCTTTGAGTTGGAACTCGGTGCCGCAATAAGGGCACTTGGCTTGACCTGTGCTCGCCACATCCAAATAGACCTTGGGATGGCTATTCCACAGCTTCATATCTGCTTTGTGGCTCGGGCAAAAAACGCCGCCATGACCATTGAGGTCTTTGGCCAAGAGTTCAACGGGGTGGCTCATGTTTAAACCTTTGTCAACCAATGCGCGTATTTGGGATTGCGGCCGTTGACGATGTCAAAGAACGCTGTTTGAATTTTTTCGGTGATGGGGCCGCGGCTGCCCACATAACCCGGCTTGCCGAGCTCAATGCGATCGAGTTCGCGAATCGGCGTGACCTCTGCGGCCGTGCCTGTGAAGAAGGCTTCGTCGGCGATGTAAACCTCGTCACGCGTGATGCGCTTTTGCACGATCTCCAAACCGAGGTCCTTGGCGATGTGGAACACCGTGTTGCGGGTGATGCCATTGAGGGCACCGGCCGACAAGTCGGGGGTGTAGATCACGCCGTCCTTGACCACAAAGATGTTCTCGCCCGCGCCTTCGGACACAAAGCCGGAGGTGTCGAGTAGCAGGGCTTCGTCGTACCCCTCGTCGGTCACTTCCATATTGGCCAAGATCGAGTTGGTGTAGTTGCTCACCGCCTTGGCCTGCGTCATAGTGATGTTGACGTGGTGGCGGGTGTAGCTGCTGGTTTTCACGCGGATACCGCGCTTCATGCCTTCTTCGCCGAGGTAGGCGCCCCAGGTCCAAGCCGCCACCATCAGGTGGATGGTGTTGCCCTTGGGCGAAACGCCCAGCTTCTTGTCGCCAATCCAGGTGAGCGGGCGGATGTAACCGGACTCGAGTTTGTTTTCACGCACCACGGCGCGTTGGGCTTCGCTCACTTGCTCTTGGGTGAAGGGAATGGCCATGCGCAAAATTTTGGCGCTGTTGAACAGGCGTTCGGTGTGCTCTTGCAAACGGAAGATCGCTGTACCTTGCTCGGTTTTGTAAGCGCGCACGCCTTCGAAGGCGCCACAGCCATAGTGCAGGGTGTGGCTCAAAACGTGGATCTTGGCATCGCGCCAATCGACCATCTGGCCGTCCATCCAGATTTTGCCGTCACGGTCAGACATGGATGATGGGATCACGACGCTCATGGGGTTTCCTTTGGACTAATGGGGTTGTCGCCAGTTTTGGCGTTGTGATTCATTTTAGCGAGGCTAAACAGGCTCGGGCCTAGCCCCTAGTCGTTGGCCGCTTGGTTGACCGGCTCAACATCGGTGGCTTGGAAGGGTCGGTCCAAGGTCCAGCTTTGCAGCTTGCCCTGCACAAACACGCAGCGCACCACCGATTGGCTGCCATCGCGCCAGCTGAACACCTCGGGCTGCGCGCCCTTTTCCGTTTCGGCCTGGCCCAAGGCGCGGGTCATGGCAATGACGTGCATCAAGCTCACACCCGTTTTGAGCTTGGCATTGAGCATGACGGCGCTGTCCACAAAGCCAACGGGGCGGTTGCTGGCGCGCTTCATGATTTGCACCAAGCGCGTGAAATACAGCAGCAGCCACATGACGCCGCCCGTCACCACCATGGCAATGCCCATCCACTGCCAGGTTTGCCAAGCCCAAACGGTCAAGCCCACCGCGCCAATGGGCACCAAATATCTTTGAAAGTTCATGGGCTTATTGTCTCAGGCTCGCCGACCACCTGGTGGTGACTTCTACTTAGTGGCTATGGGTGATTAACCCAGCTCGCGCACCAAGCCGATCGCCTCATCCACCCGTTCCACCGCATGTACGGTCATGCCGGGAATGGGTTTTTTAGGGGCGTTGGCTTTGGGAATCACAGCCACCGTAAAGCCCAACTTGGCCGCCTCTTTCAAACGCTCTTGCCCGCGTGGTGCGGGGCGCACTTCGCCGGCCAAGCCCACTTCGCCAAAAGCGATAAAGCCTTGGGGCAAGGGCTTGCCGCGCAAGCTGCTTTGAATCGACAACATGACCGCCAAATCGGCTGCGGGTTCGCTGATGCGCACGCCGCCCACCGCATTGACAAACACATCTTGGTCCATGCACGCCACCCCCGCATGACGATGCAGCACCGCCAACAACATGGCCAAGCGGTCGCGGTCTAAGCCCACGCTCAAGCGACGCGGTGAGGGTCCCCCGCTGTCGACCAGGGCTTGAATTTCTACCAACATGGGGCGCGTGCCCTCCAAGGTCACCAGCACACAACTGCCAGGCACGGGCTCGGCGTGTTGGCTCAAGAACATGGCGCTCGGGTTGCTCACGCCCTTGAGGCCTTTTTCGGTCATGGCAAACACGCCTATTTCATTGACCGCGCCAAAACGGTTTTTGATGGCGCGTACCAGGCGGTAAGTGGAGTGCGTGTCGCCTTCAAAGTACAGCACGGTGTCCACCATGTGCTCGAGCACTCTCGGCCCCGCGAGTGCGCCTTCTTTGGTGACGTGGCCCACCAAGACCACCGCTGTGCCTGTGGATTTGGCCATGCGGGTCAGGTGTGAGGCACATTCGCGCACCTGCGCCACCGAGCCTGGCGCGCTGGTGAGTTGGTCGGAATACACGGTTTGGATAGAGTCCATCACCACCACCGCAGGCTGCAGTTTGTCGACGGTGGCAAGAATTTTTTCGAGCTGAGTTTCTGCCAGCACACGCACTTGGCTGTGGTCGAGCCCCAAGCGTCGCGAACGCAAGGCCACTTGTGCGGCAGACTCCTCGCCCGTCACATACAAGGTGCTCATGCCGCTGCGTTGCAAGCCGTCCATGGCTTGCAAGATCAAGGTGGATTTGCCAATGCCGGGATCGCCGCCAATCAACACCACGCCGCCTTGCACCATGCCGCCGCCCAACACGCGGTCGAGCTCTTCTTGACCCGTGGGGGTGCGCGCCACGTCCTGCGCCTCGATGTCAGAGAGCACCGCCACTTCAGAAGCCGGCGCCAAAGCCGCCATGCCCGCGTAGCGATTTTTGGCGGGCCCGTTGCTGTCGACCACGGATTCAATCAGCGTGTTCCACGCATTGCAGCTCGGGCATTTGCCCAACCACTTGGGCGTGTTGCCGCCACAGTCGGTGCAGGTGTATTGGGTTTTTTCTTTGGCCATGCGCCAATATTACTGGATAAATAGCCAGTGCTTGAGTTTAGTCTTGGGTCAAGCCCACGCGCGCCGAGACCGCACACATCAGCTCATAGCCCACGGTGCCCGCGGCATGGGCCACTTCATCAATCGGCAACACCGCCCCGCTGGTGGACTGGCCCCACAGCGTGACTTCACTGCCGTAGCCAACCTCAAGCCCCGCGACGGCGCAGGGCATGAGGTCCACGGCGATCATGTCCATGCTCACACGCCCCAAGGTGCGGGTGCGCACACCGTCTACCAACACAGGCGTTCCCGTGGGGCAGTGGCGAGGGTAACCATCCGCATAGCCACAAGCCACGATGCCGATGCGCATGGGGACATCGGCGGTGAATGACGAGCCGTAGCCCACGCTGTCGCCCACCTGCAAATCTTGTGTGGCGATGAGGCGACTGCGCAAACTCATGGTGGGCTGCAAGTCCCAGTGCGCGATATTGCGCTCAGGAAAGTCAGGTGCACTGCCAAACAAGGCAATGCCAGGACGCACCCAATCGCCCGCCACCGAGGCATCGCTGGCGTGGCGCAACAAACCCGCGCTGTTGCAAGCCGTGCGCTCGCCGGGCAAGTCCTCGGTGGTTTTGGCAAACACGCGCATTTGCTCGGCCACGCCTTTGGCCCCATCGGCATCGCTGAAATGCGTGACCAAAGAAATCTCTTCCACTTGCGGCAATTGGTTCAAACGTGTCCATGCCGAACGAAACCGCGTGGGCGTGAAGCCCAAGCGGTTCATGCCGCTGTTCATTTTGAGAAAAATGCGATGCGGCACTTGGGTTTTGTGGGCACTTAGCATGTCCACCTGTGCGTCGCAATGCACGGTGTGCCAAAGGTCTAAGCGCGAGCAAAGCTCTAAATCGCGCATCTCAAACACGCCCTCAAGCAACCAAATCGGCCCGCGCCAGCCCAGGCTGCGCAGGTGTTGTGCTTCATCGAGGTCGAGCAAGGCAAAGCCATCCGCGCCGCGCAAACCTTCAAAGACATGGGCGAGACCATGGCCATAGGCATTGGCTTTGACCACGGCCCAGACCCGAGCATCCGGGGCCGCCGCACGCACACGTGTCAAGTTATGACGCAAGGCATCGGTATGAACAAAGGCTTGTATCGGACGGGGCATAGGCAATATTGTGGCACCCGCGTGCTATAACCTCGGGTAATTAATCAAGAAAGAACACACCCCAGGTCTGTCGCCCCCGCGCACCTGCCAAAACTATCTATGAAGCGCGGTTTCTACACCATCATGTCGGCCCAGTTTTTCAGTTCGTTGGCCGACAACGCCCTGTTTGTCACGGCCGTTGAACTCCTCCGATCAGATGGTGCGCCTGAGTGGCAGCGCGCTGCACTGGTGCCCATGTTTGCCTTGTTCTATGTGGTGCTCGCGCCGTTTGTGGGCGCGTTTGCTGATTCACGGCCCAAGGGGGAAGTCATGCTCTTGAGCAACACCATCAAAGTGGTGGGTTGCTTGATGATGTTGTTTGGCGTGCACCCCTTGTTGGCTTATGCCGTGGTGGGCCTCGGGGCCGCCGCTTACTCGCCCGCCAAATACGGCATCTTGACCGAATTGCTGCCCGCCTCCCAGTTGGTCAAGGCCAATGGTTGGATTGAGGGCTTGACCATTGCCTCCATCATCTTGGGCGTGTTGTTGGGCGGTCAGTTGGTGGGCCACAACTTCTCAACCTGGTTGTTGTCATTTGATCTGCCCTTCATCAACACAGGCATTGACACCTCGGCCGAGGCAGCCATTTGCCTGCTGGTGCCCGTGTATGGTTTGGCCGCTTGGTTCAACAACCGCATTCCCTTGACGGGAGCCGCCTACATTCCCATGCGCGCCGATCCTGAAAAAAGCATGGCGCGCAACCTGTTGGTGTTGGTGCCAGATTTTTGGGATTGCAACAAACGCTTGTGGCAAGACAAATTGGGGCAAATTTCTTTGGCCACGACCACCTTGTTTTGGGGCGTCAGCGGCAACCTGCGCTACATCGTGCTGGCTTGGAGCGCTGCGGCTTTGGGCTACACCACCACCCAGGCGTCGAGCTTGGTCGGTGTGGTGGCCTTGGGGACAGCGGTCGGCGCGGTGGTGGCCTCGATGAAGATGAAGCTCGATCACGCCACCCGCCTCATGCCCTTGGGCATTGCCATGGGTGTGTTTGTGATTGCCATGAACTTTGTTGATAACCTGTGGTTGGCCGTGCCATTCCTGATCATCTTGGGTGGTCTGGGCGGCTTCTTGGTGGTGCCCATGAACGCACTGCTGCAGCACCGAGGTCACAACCTCATGGGTGCAGGCCGCTCGATCGCGGTGCAAAACATGAACGAGCAGCTGTGCATTTTGGGCCTGGGCTTTTTGTACACCTTCAGCACGGGCATGGGCCTGAGCGCGTTTGGCGCCATCACCGCCTTTGGTGCCTTGGTGGGGTTTGTGATGTGGTTCATCAAACTTTGGCACGAACACAACCTCCTTCAACACCGTGATGAGCTGGCGCGTTTGATGCACATCGCCCGCAACGACGACTTGCACGGCTAAGCCTTGTACAGCCACCCCATGACACGCCGCCCCGTGTTGGCCGTGTTGGCCTTGGCACTCAACGCCTTGGTGTGGGGCCTGTCTTGGTGGCCCTTGCGCCAGTTGGCCGTCGAGGGTTTGCATCCCCTGTGGGCCACCGCGTGCGTGTTCACCTTGACCACCATGGTGCTGACCATCATCCGCCCGTCAGGCTGGATGCATTTCAAACAACACCCGCAACTTTGGTGGCTCATGGCCGCCTCGGGGCTGACCAACGTCGGTTTTAACTGGGCCGTCACCACGGGCGATGTGGTGCGCGTGGTGTTGCTGTTTTATCTCATGCCCACCTGGTCGCTGCTGCTGGCGTGGTGGCTGCTGGGCGAGCGGCCCACGCGCGGGGCGGTGATGCGCTTGGGGCCTGTCTCTTATA
>JAVLFR010000282.1:0-11440 GCA_046052785.1 Limnohabitans sp.
TGGACGCGCCCACCATCCCAGACGCCGAATACGACCGCTTGTTCAAAGAACTTCAAGCGCTCGAAGCGGCACACCCCGATCTGCTTCGCCCCGACTCTCCCACCCAACGCGTGGGTGGCAAGCCGCTTGACAGCTTTGCCAGCATCAAACACAGGGTGCCCATGCTCAGCATCCGCACCGAGACCGACACCGAAGCCAGTGGCGCGCAAGCCTTTGACACACGCATCCGCAAAGAGCTGAGTCTCACCGACACCGATGCCGCGGTGGACTACGTGGCCGAGCTGAAGTTTGATGGCCTGGCCATGAGCCTGCGCTACGAAAACGGCATGTTGGTGCAAGCCGCCACGCGGGGCGATGGCGAAACGGGCGAAGACGTGACCCACAACATTCGCACCATCGGCCAAATTCCGTTGCGTTTGTCTAGCGACGCCCCCCATGTGCTGGAGGTGCGCGGCGAGGTCTACATGGCCCGTGGCGACTTTGAAGCCCTGAACGAACGGCAACGTGCGCGCATTGCCGCGGGGGAGAAGGGCGAAAAAACATTTGTCAATCCGCGCAATGCGGCTGCGGGTGCCGTACGCCAGCTCGACCCCACCATTGCGGCGCAACGCCCCCTGAGCTTTTTTGCCTATGGCTTGGGTGACATCACGCCCCCAGAAGACGGCGGTCCCACCTTCAACACCCATTTCGATTTGTTGATGGCGCTCAAACAATGGGGCTTTCCCGTGGCCGAGCAAACTGCGTGTGTGCAAGGTGCTGCAGGCTTGGTGGTGTTTCACCAACTCATGGGCCAAGCACGTGATGCGTTGCCTTTTGATATTGACGGCGTGGTCTACAAAGTCAACAGCCTGGCGGCGCAGCGCCAACTTGGCTTCGTCACCCGAGAACCGCGCTGGGCCGTGGCCCACAAATACCCTGCCCAAGAGCAACTCACCACTGTGCAAGCCATTGAGGTGCAGGTGGGGCGCACGGGTAAGCTCACGCCTGTGGCCAAACTCGCCCCCGTGTTCGTGGGCGGCGTGACCGTGACCAACGCCACGCTGCACAACGAAGACGAAGCCCGTCGCAAAGACGTGCGCGTGGGCGATACCGTGGTGGTGCGCCGCGCGGGCGATGTGATTCCAGAAGTGGTGTCGGTCGTCTTAGAAAAACGCATGCAAGACGCACAAATCTTCACCATGCAGCATGAATGCCCCGTGTGCGGCAGCCCAGCCGTGCGTGAAGAAGGCGAGGCTGATTACCGCTGCACGGGGGGGCTGTATTGCAGCGCCCAGCGCAAGCAAGCCATCCTGCACTATGCGCATCGCCGCGCGGTAGAGATTGAAGACTTGGGCGACAAGCTGGTCGAGCAACTGGTGGACGCGGGCGTGGTGAAGACCTTGCCTGACCTCTATCGCATGGGCTTTACCGCCTTGGTCACGCTAGAGCGCATGGCAGAAAAATCAGCCAATAACGTGCTGGTCAGCATTGAGAAATCCAAACAAACCACGCTGCCGCGTTTCTTGTTTGGCTTGGGTATTCGTCATGTGGGTGAAGCCACGGCCAAAGAGCTGGCCCGACACTTCGGCAAGATGGACGCCATCATGGATGCCACTGTGGACCAACTGCTGCAAGTCCCAGACGTGGGCCCGATTGTGGCGCTGAGCCTGCGCACCTTTTTTGACCAGCCGCACAACCGCGAAGTGGTGGAGCAACTCCGAGCTTGTGGCGTGACATGGACTGAAGGCGAACCCACCGCCGGTGCGAGCTTGCCCTTGGCTGGTCAAACTTTTGTGCTGACGGGCACCTTGCCCACGCTCAGCCGCGATGAAGCCAAAGAAATGCTGGAAGCGCTAGGTGCCAAAGTGGCTGGCAGTGTGAGCAAGAAAACGCACTGTGTGGTGGCTGGTGCAGAAGCGGGCAGCAAGCTTGATAAAGCGCAAGAGTTGGGCATCAAGGTGTTGGACGAAGCGGGTTTGTTGGCTATGGTGGCCGAACACGCAGCAAGCTAAGGGGCAAAGCATGACGGTTCGTGAAATTCTGAAAATGGGTGATGCACGCTTGCTGCGCGTGGCGCATCCCGTTAGCGCCTTCAACACCCCTGAACTGCATGCGCTGCTCAAAGACCTAGAAGACACCATGCAGGCCGCCAACGGCGCGGGTTTGGCTGCGCCTCAAATTGGTGTGGACTTGCAAGTGGTGGTGTTTGGTTCGGGTGAGGTCAACCCGCGCTACCCCGATGCACCGGTGGTGCCTTACACAGTGTTGGTCAACCCCGTGCTCACGCCAATCGGCGACGAGCAAGAAGAGGGGTGGGAAGGCTGCTTGTCCGTGCCGGGTTTGCGCGGTGTGGTGCCGCGTTTCAAACAATTGCGCTACCAAGGTTTTGACCCATTAGGCCAGCCCATTGACCGCACGGTCGAGGGCTTTCATGCGCGGGTGGTGCAACACGAGTGCGATCACCTGATGGGCGTGTTGTACCCCATGCGGGTGCGTGACTTTTCGCGTTTTGGCTTCACCGAGGTGTTGTTTCCAGGCTTGGATGACGCGGACGATTGATGTCTAAGCCTGCAAGGCCGCTAACAACTCAGTTTCGATCTCGAGCTGCGCTTTGTTTTGCTGCAACGCGGCACCGTCAATCAAGAACGTGTCCTCTACGCGTTCACCCAAGGTGCTGATTTTGGCCAGCAGCAAGTTGACCTTGTGGTTGGCCAACACGCGTGCCACGCTGTAGAGCAAGCCCACACGGTCGCTGGCCGATATGCTGAGCAGCCATTTTTGCGCGCGCTCATCGGGCTGCAGGGTCACGCGCGGTGCAATCGGAAAACTCTTCACGCGGCGTGACAGACGGCCTTTGCCTGGGGCAGGCAAAGGCTTGGCTTGGGTGATGGCTTCGGTCAAGCCTGTTTCGACCAGGTTGATCAGGTCTCTGTAATGTTCGGCGAGATGGTCGCTCACCACTTGAAAGGTGTCGAGCGCATAGCCATTGGTGGCGGTATGAATTTTGGCGTCCCAAATGCTAAAGCCCGCTTGGTCAAAGTAGCCGCAAATACGGGCAAACAAATCAGCTTGGTCGGGCGAGTACACCATCACCTGCAGGCCTTCGCCCACGGACGACAAACGAGCGCGTACCGTTACACCCATGACTTTGTCTTGTGCTTTGGCGATCGAGAGGTGGCGTGACAGCTGGCGTGTGTGCCACGCAATGTCTGCGGCTTCGTGCCGCATGAAGTAGCCGACATCCAAGGTGGCCCAGAGGTCTTTGTGCGCTTCAAAAGGCAATGCATATAGCGCCAACATTTGCAGGGCGTCACTTTTGCGGATTTCCACTTCGGCATCAGCATCTGGTGCGCGGCCTCCCAAGGCGCGTAAGGTGTAGCGGTACAGGTCTTCAAGCAGCTTGCCCTTCCAGGCATTCCATACCTTGGGGCTGGTGCCACGAATGTCGGCCACGGTCAGCAGGTAAAGGGCGGTCAGGTTGCGCTCGTTGCCCACCCGTTTGGCAAAGGCTTGAATGATGTCGGGGTCGCTCAAGTCTTGCTTTTGGGCAATGTGGCTCATCGTCAAATGCTCGGCCACCAAAAATTCAATCAGCTTCGCATCTTCTTTGGCGATGTGGTGATCGCGTGCAAATCGGCGCACTTCGCCACGGCCGAGCTGCGAATGGTCGCCCCCACGGCCCTTAGCGATGTCATGAAACAGCGCGCCTGCGCACAAAATCCAAGGTTTGTCCCAGCCCGCAGCGAGCTGAGAGCAAAACGGGTATTCGTGGGCATGCTCAGCCATGAAGAAGCGGCGCACATTGCGCAACACCATCAAAATGTGTTGGTCCACCGTGTAGACGTGGAAGAGGTCATGCTGCATTTGGCCCACGATCCTGCGAAACGGCCACAAGTAGCGACCCAGCACCGAGGTTTGGTTCATCAGTCGCATGGCATGGGTGATGCCCATCGGAGCTTGCAGGATGCGCAAAAACATCGCTCGATTGACAGGGTCTTTGCGAAATTGCGCATTCATCAAACCACGCGCGTTGTAAAGCGCGCGCAATGTCCGTGCTGACAAGCCCTTGATGCCAGGGGTGGACTCGTAGAGCCAGAATGTTTCCAAAATAGCATGTGGCTCATTCACATACACATCGTCACTCACCACTTCCAGCATGCCCGCCTTTTCGGCGAAGCGTTCGTTGATAAGTTGCAGCACTTGCGTGTTGCCGTTCAGACGCTCTTCAATATTGAGTAACAAAATTTGGTTGAGCTGGGTCACGGCTTTGGCCGCCCAGTAATAGCGTTTCATCAAGGCTTCGCTGGCTTGGCGGGCATTGAGCGTGCCGTCTTTTTCGACACCCAGTCCCAAGCTTTGCGCCACCGCATGTTGCAAGTCGAACACCAATCGGTCTTCGCGGCGTTTGGCCGCCAAGTGCAGTCGGGTTCGGATCAGCGCCAAGGCGTCATCATTGCGCTTGAGTTGTTTGACTTCAAAGTCGGTCGCCAGACCCTTACGACCCAAACTCTCCCAACTATCGCCAAAGCCTGCGGCCTTGGCCACCCACAACACCACTTGCAGGTCGCGCAGGCCACCGGGAGACTCTTTGCAGTTGGGCTCGAGGGCGTAGGGCGTGTTTTCAAACTTGACGTGGCGTTGCCGCATCTCTGCTGTTTTGGCCAAGAAAAATGCTTTGGGGTCGAGCGCTTGCGCGTATTGTTTTTGGAAGGTTTTAAACAACTTGACACTGCCTACCAAAAATCGGGCTTCTAACAGCGAGGTTTGAATGGTGATGTCGGCGGTTGCCTCTCGCACGCACTCGTGCAAGGTACGCACACTGGCACCAATTTCTAAACCGGTGTCCCAACAGCTGCCAATGAATTTTTCAATTTTTTCCCTGAGGGTGGCGTCATTTTCGGGGGAGGTGCCATCAGGCATGAGCAACAGCACATCGACGTCAGAGTAGGGGTATAACTCGCCACGCCCATATCCGCCCACTGCGGCAAGGCACACGCTGTTGTCAAAGCCTGCGGCGTGCCACAGTTTGCGCAGCGTGTCGTCGGTCATGCTGCACAACTTGCGCAACAGGGTTTGCACGCTGCGTGGTGTGGTGGAGCTGGACGCGGCCAGCAGCAAGGCCGCTTTGTCTTGACGATAAAGGTGGGCGTTGGCGTTCATGGCTGTTTGTTAACAACAGGTGGTGGTGACAAAGTCGGGCAGAGCAGGGCTGCCCGCCGACAAGGTCAACACCTCGTAGCCCGTGGGCGTGACGAGGAGGGTGTGTTCCCACTGGGCCGACAAAGAGTGGTCGCGCGTGACGATGGTCCAGCCGTCGCCCAATTCTTTGATGTCTTTTTTGCCCGCGTTGATCATGGGCTCGATGGTGAAGGTCATGCCGGCTTGCAGGGTTTCGCCCGTACCAGCTTTGCCGTAGTGCAGCACTTGCGGCTCTTCGTGGAACACTTGGCCAATGCCGTGGCCGCAAAACTCGCGTACCACCGAAAAGCCGTGGCTCTCGGCAAAGCGTTGAATCGCAAAGCCAATGTCACCCAATCGTGCGCCAGGCTTGACCTTGACGATGCCGTGCCACATGGCTTCATACGTGAGTTTAGACAAACGCTTGGCAGCGATCGATACCTCTCCCACAGAAAACATTCGGCTGGTGTCACCATGCCAGCCGTCTTTGATGACGGTGATGTCGATGTTGACCGTGTCACCCTTTTTCAAAGGCTTGTCATTGGGAATGCCGTGGCAGACCTGATGGTTGATAGACGTGCAAATGGACTTGGGGTAGGGGTTGTCACCGCTGGGGTTGTAATTGAGCGGGGCAGGAATGGCTTGTTGAACTTGGGTGATGTAGTCGTAACAGAGCTTGTCGAGCTGGTTGGTGGTCACGCCCGGCACCACATGCGGGGTAATGAAGTCAAGAACTTCGGAGGCCAGTTTGCCCGCGATCCGCATGCCTTGCGCCCCTTGGGCGTCTTTGATAGAAATGGTCATGCGAACCATTATCCCATTGCGGCCCCATAACCGAGTGGCGGGTGCGCATTTTGTGTACAAAACGCAGCCTCGCGACACGTAAAATCTCAAGATGCCGATCAGCCCCAGTCAGCGGCCCGGCTCGGTTCGATTTCCGTCTTTTTCTCAAGGCTCCCTCGTGTCCCTGCACATCAGCATTTTCGAAGGCGGCAACGCCCTTAGCGATTTCCGTGTTCAACAGCTCTTACCCCGTTTGGCGGCAATCTCTCCGCAAATCCAAGGTCTGAGCGCGCGCTTTGTGCACCTAGCTGCCAGCGACGCCGCCTTGGATGCAACGCAGCAACAAACGCTGGCCGCCTTGCTGACTTACGGAGAGCCTGCACATGCTGCCCCAGCAGGCACGTTGCTGGTGGTCACGCCACGTTTTGGCACAGTGTCGCCTTGGGCATCGAAAGCCACTGACATTGCGCACAACTGCGGTCTGCAGCTCAAGCGCATTGAGCGCATCACCGAGTTCCACATTGCTCTCAAAAGCGGCTTGCTCAGCAAGGCCACGCTCACACCCGAACAACTGGCCGCCGTGGCCGATGTGTTGCACGACCGCATGACCGAGTCGGTCATGCGCACACGCGACGAAGCGCTGGACTTGTTCACCGAATTGCACCCTGCGCCGATGGAACAAGTGGACGTGCTTCAAGGTGGCGAGGCCGCTTTACACGCTGCCAACCAGCGTTGGGGCTTGGCTTTGGCCGAAGACGAAATCGCTTATTTGGTGAACGCCTTCACCCAACTCCAGCGCAACCCCACCGATGTGGAACTGATGATGTTCGCGCAAGCCAATAGCGAGCATTGCCGCCACAAAATTTTCAATGCCGAGTTCACCATTGATGGCCAAGCGCAATCGCACAGCCTGTTTGGCATGATTCGCCACACCGAAAAAATCAGCCCGCAATACACGGTGGTGGCGTATTCGGACAATGCCTCCATCATGCAAGGCCACAAGGTCGAGCGCTTCATCGCGACCCACAATGGCAAAGACCTGCCTCAGTACCAGACGTTGTCGGCCACCAACCATGTGTTGATGAAGGTCGAAACCCACAATCACCCCACAGCCATTTCGCCTTACCCTGGCGCGTCAACTGGCAACGGCGGCGAGATTCGCGACGAGGGCGCGACAGGCCGAGGCTCCAAGCCCAAGGCCGGCATGTCGGGCTTTACCGTGTCGAAGCTGTGGGACAGCCCGAATAGCAAACGTATGGGCCGTCCCTCGCACATGGCCAGTCCTTTGCAAATCATGACCGAAGGCCCTCTAGGTGGCGCGGCGTTTAACAACGAGTTTGGCCGTCCTAATCTGACTGGCTACTTCCGCGAATACGAGCAAGAGGTGGCAGGGGTGGCACGCGGTTACCACAAGCCCATCATGATTGCGGGTGGTTTGGGCGTGATTGACAGCGAACAAACCAAAAAGATGGAGTTCCCCGCAGGCAGCTTACTCATTCAACTGGGTGGCCCTGGCATGCGCATTGGCATGGGCGGCAGTGCGGCCAGTTCCATGGCCAGTGGCACCAACGCGGCTGAGCTCGACTTTGACTCGGTGCAACGCGGTAACCCCGAGATTGAGCGGCGTGCGCAAGAGGTGATTAACCATTGCTGGGCGCAGGGGAAGAACAACCCCATTCTTGCGATTCATGATGTGGGTGCAGGCGGTTTGTCCAACGCATTTCCAGAACTCACCAATGACGCTGGCCGTGGCGCCCGCTTTGATTTGCGTGCTGTGCCCCTCGAAGCATCAGGTTTGGCCCCCAAAGAGATTTGGTCGAATGAAAGCCAAGAGCGCTACGTGATGGCGATTGCGCCTGAGTCGTTGGCTCTCTTCAACGCCTTCTGCGAGCGCGAGCGTTGCCCGTTTGCCGTGGTGGGTGTGGCGACACAAGAGCGCCACCTCACTGTCGCGACTGAAAATGCCGTGTTGCCTCACCACTCAGATGCGAGTGCAGAGGCTGCAGTCAATATGCCCATGAACGTGCTTTTGGGTAAACCCCCCAAGATGCACCGCGATGTGACGCGCGTGGTGCGCACAAGCGCGCCGATGGACCTCACTGGCGTGAGCTTGCAAGAAGCCGTCATCCAAGTGTTGAGCCACCCCACGGTGGCCAGCAAACGCTTCCTCGTCACCATCGGCGACCGCGCCGTGGGTGGCCTGACGCACCGCGACCAAATGGTGGGCCCGTGGCAAGTGCCCGTGGCTGATGTGGCGGTGACCTTGGCGGATTTCCAAAGCTTTGCGGGCGAGGCCATGAGTCTCGGCGAACGCACCCCCCTCGCGGCGCTCGACGCCCCCGCCTCAGGCCGCATGGCCGTGGCGGAAGCCATCACCAACTTGCTGGCAGCGCCGTTTGAATTGCCTCGCGTCAAACTCAGCGCCAATTGGATGGCCGCTTGCGGTGAACCTGGTGAAGATGCGGCGCTCTACGACACCGTCAAAGCCGTGGGCCTTGAGCTGTGCCCAGCCTTGGGTATTTCCATCCCTGTCGGCAAAGACAGTTTGTCGATGCGCACACAGTGGACTGAAAACGACGAGACGAAAAAAGTCACATCGCCCGTGAGCCTCATCATCAGTGCGTTTGCGTCCATCGCCGATGTGCGTGGCACGCTCACGCCACAGCTCAACAACACCGAAGACACCACCTTGGTGTTGGTGCAGTTGGGCGAAGGCAAGCGCCGCATGGCGGGCAGCATCTTGGGCCAAGTGCTCAATCAGCCAGGCGACCAAGTGCCAGACCTTGATGAGGCACAAGACTTGGTCAAGCTCGTCAATGCGGTCAACGCTTTGCGCGCACAAGGCAAGATCTTGGCCTACCACGACCGCAGCGATGGGGGCTTGATGGCCACGGTGTGCGAAATGGCTTTTGCAGGCCAAGTGGGTGTGGCACTGAATGTGGACATGCTCATCACCGAAGGCGACGGCATCCACGATAGCCGCGCTGATTATGGTGACAGTAAAAACTGGGCCTCACAGGTCAGCGCCCGTCGCGAAGAGTTGACCTTGCAAGCCTTGTTCAACGAAGAGTTGGGCGTGGTGCTGCAAGTGCGCACGTCTGAGCGCAATGAGGTGATGCAAATCTTGCGTGAGCATGGCCTGTCCAAACACAGCCACTTGGTGGGTAAGACGCGCCCGCCATCCTCCACGATTGACAAGGGCAAGGGCGACATCAGCGTTTGGCGCGATGCCAAAGAGGTGTTTGTGGCGAACCTGAGTGATCTGCACCAGGTGTGGGACAGTGTGAGCTGGAAGATTTGCCAACAACGCGACAACCCTGCTTGTGCTGACGCTGAACATGCCGCTGTCGGCCAGCTCAATGACCCTGGCATGCATGTGCATCTGCCAGCGGGCATCACTGACAACGTGGCGGCCCCCTTCATCCACCTGGCGGCCAAGCCCAAAGTGGCTGTGCTGCGCGAGCAGGGTGTGAACTCACACATCGAGATGGCCTATGCGTTTGCCCAAGCTGGCTTTGATGCCTACGACGTGCACATGACCGACCTGCAGACTGGCCGAGCCAAACTGCAAGACTTCAAAGGTTTGGTCGCTTGCGGAGGCTTTAGCTATGGCGATACCTTAGGAGCAGGCATTGGCTGGGCGCGCAGCATCACCTTCAACCCGGTGTTGTCAGAGCAACTGCAGCAGTTCTTTGCGCGCACCGACACATTTGGTTTGGGCGTGTGCAACGGCTGCCAAATGTTTGCTGAGTTGGCCGACATTATTCCAGGGGCCGAACATTGGCCTCGCTTCACCACCAACCAAAGCGAGCGCTTTGAAGCGCGTTTGAGCATGGTGGAAGTGTTGGATTCGCCTTCTCTGTTCTTCGCAGGCATGGCTGGTGCCCGCTTGCCCATTGCTGTGGCGCACGGTGAAGGCTTTGCCAACTTCAGCCAACGTGGCAACGCAGCCCAAGCATTGCCCGCTATGCGTTTTGTGGACAACCACGGTGCAGCCACGCAAGCCTATCCGTTCAACCCCAACGGCAGTGCGGGTGGCTTGACGGCCGTCACCACGCCAGATGGCCGCTTCACCGCCATGATGCCGCACCCCGAGCGCGTGTTTCGCAACGTGCAGATGAGCTGGACTGACTTGGGCGCATCAGGCGGCATGGAGGCGTTCAGCCCTTGGATGCGGATATGGCGTAACGCACGCAAGTGGGTGGGTTAATTCACCGTGTTTTTTCAGGTCGGGTTTTGTAAAACTGGATCGGCGACTCGGCCATCTCTTTGATGCGCTGGTTGAGCACCGATTTTTTCATCTTGCCCACCACATGCATTTCGCAAGGTTTGCAGTCAAAACGTAGCGTGAGTTTTTCGCTGCCGTTGATGAGCATCAGTGGTTCGGCTTTGACCGTGCCTTGCACACCCGTGACCCCTTTGGCTTGCTTGGGGCACAGGCTCATGCTGAAGCGCACGCAGTGTTTGGTGATCATCAAGCTGGCCTCACCCAACTCTTCGTGGCTCTCATACGCAGCCTCAATCACTTGCACGCCGTGCTTGGCGTAGAAGTCGTGGGCTTTTTGGTTGTAGACGTTGGCCAAGTAAGTGAGCGAGTCTTCGGGGTAGCTCACAGGTGGCTCAACCGCTTTGGCGCGTTGCGGGCGGTTATAAGCCTCTAAGCGTGCTTGCTCCAGGGCTGCGACAGCATCACGACGCAAAGCATTGAGTGAGGAGGCTGGCACAAACCAAGGCTGACTGAGGTTGATTTGCAGGTTGAGTACTTCAAACACCGTTGTGCCAAATTTGCTCAGATGCTCGCGCAGGTTGGCGTCGTTGCGCACGGCATCTTTCGCCAACTCTTTGTGGCAGTTCAAGGTCGCACTCGCTGTGTGGCCGTCTTCATCGGTGAGTCTGAGCTCGAACCCTTGCGCGGCCTCAGCAAACTCAACCCATGCGCCAATACGTCGTTCACTCGAGTTTTTCTCAAGGCCACGCACCCAATCCATGTCGCGGTTGCGGTTGATGACCATGCCAGCGCGTAAATCGCGAAAGCCTTCTATCGGGTCTTTGGGGAATAAGCGCCAAACGCCTTTTTTGGGGCTGGGCTCAGCGCGGTTGATGGCCACGCCCACCAGCACTTTTTGCAGGTCGTAGTAGCACAGGCCATCGCCATTGTGCAGCACTGCCGCTTTGTCGTAAGGCTGAACTTCGAGCCAATTCGCGCCAGTGCCCATGACTTCGCCCAGCACGATGCCTGGGTTCTTGGGTGAGTCAAACGCACCGATGTCCTCTTTGCGGCCTTGCACAAAGTAGTCGGTGAATTCACGGTTGAAGTTTTGCTCGGGGTTGGGCGTGAAGAACAAGGTGGTGTTGCCACTCGAGGCGCGGCTGAGGGGTGGACGCTCGGGGTCGGCCGAGTATTGGCGCGCTTCGATCAGCTCGTCCATCAACACGCGGTAGTGGCCTGTGATGTTTTTCACATAGGCCATGTCTTTGTAGCGGCCTTCAATTTTGAAGC
>JAVLFR010000283.1:0-13461 GCA_046052785.1 Limnohabitans sp.
ACCGAGATCTACACGCGTAAGATCGTCGCCAGCGTCAGATGTGTATAAGAGACAGGTAGAGGGCTTGGCCAAGGTGGTCTATCACAACAAACTCGGCACGCAAGGCGAGCGCACCGACCGCGTGTGCGCCATTGCCAAAGGTATTGCCGCCTTATTGCCACAAGCCAAAGACGCAGCGTTCGTGAAAGCTGTCGACACGGCCGCACAGCTGGCCAAAACTGATTTGCTGACGGACATGGTGGGCGAGTTCCCTGAGCTGCAAGGCATCATGGGCGGTTACTACGCGCGCCACGATGGTTTGGGCGAGGAGGTCGCGCACGCCATTGAAGACCACTACAAGCCACGCTTTGCGGGGGATGACTTGCCTCGCAACACTGTGGGCGTGGTGGTGGCTTTGGCCGACAAGCTCGAAACCTTGGTGGGTATGTTTGGCATTGGCAATTTGCCCACGGGCGATAAAGACCCATTTGCTTTGCGTCGTCACGCTTTGGGTGTGGTGCGCATGTTGAGCGAAGCCAATTTGGATGTGGGCTTGGACGATTTGATCGCAAAAGTCATACCTGTGTTTGGCGACATGATCACCGACCCCTCGGCTGAATTGACATCCTTCATCTACGACCGTCTCTCTGGCGGCTTGCGCGAACAAGGCTACTCTGCACAAGAGGTCGAAGCCGTGTTGGCGCTGCATCCCCAGCGCTTAAGCGATGTGGCCAAGCGACTCGCTGCCGTGCGTGCCTTCGCCGCCTTGCCAGAAGCTTCAGCCTTGGCCGCCGCCAACAAACGCATTGGCAACATCTTGAAGAAAGCAGGCGAGGTGGACGCGCACGTCAACACCGCATTGCTGCAAGAAGACGCCGAAAAAAATCTGCATGCCGCCATGCTCATACTGCTGCCCGAATCCGAGGCCCAGTTCAATGCGGGCGACTACACCTCCGCGCTGCAAACCTTGGCTGCTTTGCGCTCGCCCGTCGATGCGTTCTTTGACGACGTCATGGTCAACGCCGAAGAGATGGACTTGCGCTTAAACCGCCAAGGCATGCTCAAGAAGCTGCATGAAGCCATGAACCGCGTGGCCGATTTGTCCTGCCTCGCCACTTAAATTTTTGCCATGCAAACCAAACTCGTCATCCTCGACCGCGACGGCACCATCAACCAAGACAGCGACGACTATGTCAAGTCGGCCGATGAATGGTTGGCGCTGCCTGACGCACTAGAGGCCATTGCGCGTTTGAACCATGCTGGCTGGCGTGTGGTGGTGGCGTCTAACCAGTCTGGCTTGGGTCGGGGTTTGTTTGACGTGGCCGCCTTGAACGCCATGCACGCCAAGATGCACAAGCTCTTGGCGGCTGCGGGGGGTCGTATCGACGCCGTGTTTTATTGCCCGCACAGCCCTGAAGAAATCTGCAACTGCCGCAAGCCCTTGCCTGGCTTGTTCGAACAAATTGGTGAGCGCTATGGCATGGACCTCACAGGGGTGCATGCGGTGGGCGATTCGTTGCGCGACTTACAAGCAGGCGCCGCCGTGGGGTGCGCCACGCACTTGGTGTATACGGGTAAAGGTGAAACCTTGAAAGGCAAGCTGTTGCCAGCCGATTTTCCGCAAGGCACCTTGGCGCATCAGAACCTGGGCGCATTCGCGGATTGGTTGCTCGCGCAGCCCGTCACCCAGGTCAAGCCCCACAAGACAGGCGCTCAAGCATGATGGCCTTCTTGCGTTCTACCTTGCATATGGTTTGGATGCTGATCACGGTCATCCCCTTTTCATTGCTGATTGTGTTGTCACGTCTGCTGGGCGCGGGCGGCGAGAGGCTCTATGCCATGGCACAGAAATGGTTGTCCTTGAGCATCATGGCGGCGCGGGCGCTCATGGGCATTCGCTATGAAATTCAGGGTTACGACAATTTGCCCATTGGCAAAACCAGCCCAGCCATTTTGTTGGTCAAGCATCAGTCCACTTATGAAACCTTTTTGATGCCAGCCATCATGCCTCACCCCTTGGCGTATGTATTTAAAAAAGAGCTGCTGTATGTGCCTTTTTTTGGCTGGGCTATTGGCAGCTTAGACATGATTCACATCGACCGCAGCCAACGCGCCAAAGCGTTTGCTAAAGTGGTGGAGCAGGGGCAAGCTTTGTTGGACCAAGGGGTTTGGGTCATCATGTTTCCAGAAGGCACGCGCATCCCTCGTGGTGAGCGCGGTACTTACAAAACAGGGGGTGCGCGTTTGGCAATTGCCACGGGTGCCCCTGTCATCCCCGTGGCCGTGACGTCCGCGAAATGCTGGCCGCGCAAGGCCTTCATCAAATACCCTGGCGTGGTCGACGTGTCGATCGGCAAACCCATCGCCAGCGTTGGCCGTGAGGCCGATGAGTTGATGCGCGAAGTCGAAACGTGGATCGAAGACGAAATGCATCGTCTCGACCCCGAGGCCTATTTGCCTAAGCACTGAGGCTGCATGCATGGGCCGCTTTTTGCAACTCGTGCTCGACCTGTTCGATGGGACCGCACCTGACGCCGAGTCACCCCGTTCTCCACCCCTTGCATTACAAGGTCCACACTTACCCTCCGAGCCCTTGGGTCATGTGCTGCCCAAAGCGCTTTATGCCCACCCTCGTGCCACCCGACGTATTCAGTTGGGCGCCACCGATGTGGCCTATGCCTTTCGGCGTGCCAAGCGCCGCACCATTGGCATGGCGATTGGTCCTGACGGCCTAGAGGTCAGCGCGCCACGCTGGGTGACGCTGGGAGAAGTGGAAGCTGCCTTGCATGAAAAAGGCGACTGGATTGCCCGCAAGTTGGTTGAAATGCAGGAGCGTCAGCAGCAACTCGGAGCGGCCCGTATCGTTTGGGCTGATGGGGTGGTGTTGCCCTATTTGGGCGATCAACTCCAAGTGGTGCTGGACTCCACCTCAACTCTCAAAAAAAACAGCGCGCAATTTGAGCCTGCTGCTTCTGGCCAACATACCTTGCGCCTAGGTTTGCCACGCCATGCCGAGCCACCACAAATCCGCGATGCGGTACAAGCTTGGCTCATGCGCCAAGCCAAAGCCTTGTTTGAAGCGCGGCTTAACCATTTCGCACCGCAGCTCGGCGTGCAATGGCAACGCTTGTCGCTCAGCAGCGCAGCCACACGGTGGGGCAGTGCCAGCGCCGATGGCGCGATCCGACTCAATTGGCGGCTGATCCATCACAAGCAAGATGTGATTGATTACGTGGTCACCCACGAACTCAGCCATTTGAGGGTGATGGACCACAGCCCCCGCTTTTGGGAAACCGTGCACAGCGTCATGCCCGACTATGCCCAGCGCCGTCGCGCACTTAAGGATGAACCCTTACCTCCGTGGTCCTGAGCTCAATTGTGATGATTTGCCGTCATAATTGACGTTTACGTAAACGTCAACAGGGCAGCCATGGCCACTTCCTATTCGATCAGCGACTTAGCGCGTGAGTTTGACCTCACCACGCGGGCCATTCGTTTTTACGAAGACATGGGACTTTTGCAGCCCGAGCGCTCTGGGCCAGGTGGGCGCAACCGTGTTTACAGCCATCGCGACCGCACGCGCCTCAAACTCACATTGCGTGCCAAGCGTCTGGGGTTGTCGTTGACCGAGGCCAAAGACCTGATCGACATGTACGACAGCCCACGCGACACCGGGCCTCAACTGCAAAAATTTTTGGTTGTGCTCGATGCCCACAAGCGCGAACTCGAAGCGCAAATGGCAGAAATTCAAGCCAACCTTGACGAAGTCAAGGCCCACGAGAAAGACGCCCGAGCCTTGCTGGCCAAGCAGGGCGCCAACCTACCCAAGGCAAGCCGAGTTGTGAAAGCGAGCAAGCCATGAAGCAAGCTCCACCAGCGCACCCGGATTTGCACGCCCGCATCGAAGCCAGTTTTGTGCGTCAAGGCATGATGCAGCACCTCGGTGCGCGCATCGTCTCGGTGGCGCCCGGTGAGGTGGAGATTGCCTTGCCTTACTCCGAGCGCGTGACCCAACAACAAGGCGGCTACCACGGTGGCGCTATGGGTGCATTGGCGGATATCGCGGCGGGCTATGCGGGCCTCACCCGCGCTGCTGAGGGCCAAGAGGTGACCACGGTGGAATACAAAATCAACTTCCTCGCGGCCTTCTCAGGCGGCGAGCTGCGCGCGCGCGGGCATGTGGTGCGCGCGGGCAAGCGACTCATCATCACCACGGCCGAAGTGGTGCACCTTGACGACAACGGCGGCGAATCACCTTGCGCTTTGATGCAGCAAACCCTCGCCACGGTGAACAAAACTTATTAAGCTTCTCGGAGATCCCCATGAACAATTTGCCTGGCCTGAACTTCCAACTCGGTGAAGACATCGATGCGCTGCGCGATGCGGTGCGCGACTTCGCCCAAGCCGAAATCGCCCCGCGCGCGGCTCAGATTGACCACGACGACCAGTTCCCCATGGACCTGTGGCGCAAGATGGGCGACTTAGGCGTCTTGGGCATCACCGTGGAAGATCAGTATGGCGGTGCCAACATGGGCTACCTTGCCCACATGATTGCAATGGAAGAAATTTCCCGGGCATCCGCCAGCGTGGGTCTGAGCTACGGCGCACACAGCAATTTGTGCGTGAACCAAATCAAACGCAATGGCACCGAGGCACAGCGGGCCAAGTACTTGCCCAAACTCATCAGCGGCGAACACGTGGGCGCACTCGCCATGTCCGAGCCTGGCGCGGGCTCTGACGTCATCAGCATGAAACTCAAAGCTGAGGACAAGGGCGGCTATTACTTGCTCAACGGCAGCAAGATGTGGATCACCAACGGACCTGATGCCAATACTCTGGTGGTGTATGCCAAGACCGAGCCTGAGTTGGGCGCACGCGGTGTGACAGCTTTTTTGATCGAAAAGGGCATGAAGGGTTTCAGCGTTGCGCAAAAGCTCGACAAACTCGGCATGCGTGGCAGCCACACGGGAGAATTGGTGTTCCACAATGTCGAAGTGCCTGAGGCCAACATCTTGGGTGGCCTCAACATGGGGGCCAAAGTGCTCATGAGCGGCTTGGACTACGAACGTGCCGTGTTGTCTGGTGGCCCTTTGGGCATCATGCAATCGGTGATGGACAACGTCATTCCCTACATCCACGACCGCAAACAGTTTGGTCAAAGCATTGGCGAGTTCCAACTCATCCAAGGCAAAGTGGCTGATATGTACACCGTGCTGCAAGCGGGCCGCAGCTTTGCCTACACCGTCGCCAAAAACCTTGACTTGCTCGGCACCGAGCATGTGCGTCAAGTGCGCAAAGACTGCGCGTCCGTTATTTTGTGGACGGCCGAAAAAGCCACATGGATGGCAGGTGAAGGTGTGCAAATTTTTGGTGGCAACGGCTACATCAACGAATACCCCCTAGGCCGTTTGTGGCGTGACGCGAAGTTGTACGAAATTGGTGCCGGCACCAGCGAAATTCGCCGCATGTTGATTGGCCGCGAGCTTTTTGCCGAAACTTGTTGAGAAAATAGCGGCACTGCGACAATCCACGCATGAGCAAATCACTACACCACCTTTTCGATAACAACCGCGCATGGGCGGCCCGTATGATTCAAGAGAATCCTGCCTATTTCTCACGCTTGGCGAGCCAACAAAATCCCAAGTATTTGTGGATTGGCTGCTCCGACAGTCGCGTGCCTGCCAACCAAATCACGGGCCTCGACCCTGGTGAAGTCTTTGTCCACCGCAACGTGGCCAATGTGGTGGTGCACTCTGACTTGAACGCCTTGTCGGTCATTCAATACGCCGTCGATGCCCTCAAGGTCGAACACATCATGGTGGTGGGCCATTACGGTTGTGGCGGTGTCTTGGCCGCAACGCGGGGTACGCGCGTTGGTTTAGCCGACAACTGGCTGCGTCATGTGCAAGATGTGCGCTTGCGCCATCGTCAGCGCCTCAACCATTTGCCGCAAGCCGAACTCGAGTCGGTCATGTGCGAAATGAATGTGATCGAACAGGTGGGCAACGTCGCTTTGTCCAACGTCATGCAAGACGCCTGGGGCCGTGGCCAAAAGGTCACGGTGCATGGTTGGATTTATGGTTTGGATGATGGCTTGGTCAAAGACTTGGGCGTCAGCATGAGTCACTCTGATGAAGTGGTCAATGTCTTTCGCAGCGCCTTCAAACGCTACCCCCGCGGTGGCATGCTTCCCGCCGCGTGACCCTTTGGGTCGGTGTGGCAATTTTTAATTGGAGAAATTTATGTCCGACCCCATCGTCATCGTCAGCGTTGCGCGCACCCCCATGGGCAGCTTTCAGGGGGACTTTTCGAGCCTTGCCGCGCACGACCTAGGCGGCGCAGCCATCAAAGCAGCCGTGGAACGTGCCGGTATCAGTCCAGAGTGGGTGACTGAAGTGTTGTTTGGCAACTGCTTGATGGCAGGCCAAGGCCAAGCCCCTGCGCGTCAAGCAGCCTTCAAAGGCGGTTTGCCCAAGAGTGCAGGTGCAGTCACCTTGTCCAAGATGTGTGGCTCAGGCATGCGTGCCGCCATGTTTGCGCATGACATGTTGATCGCGGGCACACACGATGTGTTGGTGGCGGGAGGCATGGAAAGCATGACCAACGCGCCCTACCTCATGCTCAAAGGTCGGGGTGGTTATCGCATTGGCCACGACCGCATCTTTGACCACATGATGCTCGACGGCTTGGAAGACGCCTACGAACCCGGTCGCAGCATGGGTACCTTTGGTGAAGATTGCGCTGCCAAATACAACTTCACACGCGCCGAGCAAGACGCGTTTGCCACAGCCAGCGTGCAACGCGCCAAGGCCGCGACTGAAAGCGGTGGCTTCGCCGCTGAAATCACACCCATCACAGTGAAGACGCGTGCTGGCGACTCAGTGGTGTCAATTGACGAAGGCCCCGGCAAAATCAAGCTCGACAAAATCACTTCGCTCAAGCCCGCGTTTAAAAAAGACGGCACCATCACCGCGGCCTCTAGTTCGTCCATCAACGACGGCGCTGCCGCCATGGTGTTGATGCGAGAGAGTACCGCCAAGAAGCTTGGCTGCACGCCTTTGGCGCGCATCGTCAGTCACGCCACCCATGCGCAAGAGCCCGAGTGGTTTGCCACGGCCCCCGTGGGCGCCACGCAAAAAGCCTTGGCCAAAGCTGGCTGGAAGGTAGAAGACGTGGACCTGTGGGAGGTCAACGAAGCCTTCGCCGTGGTGCCCATGGCCTTGATGAAAGAACTCCACGTATCGCACGACAAGGTCAACGTGAATGGCGGCGCTTGTGCATTGGGTCACCCCATCGGCGCATCGGGTGCGCGCATCATGGTCACGCTCATTCATGCCCTCAAAGCACGCGGTCTTCGACGCGGCTTGGCCACCTTGTGCATTGGTGGTGGCGAAGGCACGGCTGTGGCACTGGAACTCGTTTAAGCGACCGTCATGCCAACAGCACTCATCATCGGCGCATCGCGCGGCATTGGGCTCGAGCTGGCTCGCCAGTATGTGGCAGATGGCTGGCGCGTCGTCGCCACCGCGCGTGACGATGCGGGACGCGACCGCATAGAAGCCCTGGGCGCGCAATGCTTGCGCGTGGATGTGTCTAGCCCCGTCAGCGTCAACTCGTTTGCGTTGATGCTGGCTGGCGAGACGTTGGATCTGGCTTTGTATGTGGCGGGGGTTATCGATCACAACGCCGCCAATACTTCCCCCACGCAAGATGCCTTTGACCGTGTCATGCACACCAACGTCATGGGTGCGATGCTGGTGGTTCCACACGTCGCCCCGATGGTGGAAGCCGTCGGTGGCGTGTTCGCCTGCGTCAGCAGTGTGATGGGCAGTTTGCAAGGCACGCGCAGCAGCGATGCGACCCTGTACCGCATTAGCAAAGCCGCGCTCAATATGGTGGTGCGCACCGCACAGCCCGCCTACCCACGTGCACGCCTGGTGGCCATGCATCCAGGCTGGGTGCAAACCGAAATGGGCGGGGCCAATGCCACGCTCACCCCCGAGCAGGCGCTGACCCGCATGCGTCAAACCTTGGCGAACCTCACTGCCGAGCAAGCTGGCCAGTTTTTGTCTTATGACGGCAGCCCCATTGCTTGGTGAAGACCTGACCCCTTCAATCCATCACGGATAAAACCATGCTGCTCACCCCCGACCAAACCATGATTCGCGATGCCGTGCGCGACTTTGCCCAACAAGAACTCTGGCCCAACGCTGCCAAGTGGGACAAAGAACACACCTTTCCGCATGCGGTCCACAAAGGCTTGGCCGCACTCGGCGCGTATGGCATTTGCGTCCCCGAGGACTTAGGCGGTGCAGGCTTGGACTACACCACGCTCGCAATTGTTTTAGAGGAAATCGCGGCAGGTGACGGCGGCACCAGCACTGCGATCAGCGTCACCAACTGCCCCGTCAACGCTATCCTCATGCGCTACGGCAACGATGCGCAAAAGAAGCAATGGCTCACCGAATTGGCACAAGGCAATATGCTCGGTGCATTCTGCTTGACCGAGCCGCATGTAGGCTCTGACGCTTCGGCACTTAAAACCACCGCCACCAAAGAAGGCGATGAATACGTCATCAATGGCGTGAAGCAATTCATCACCAGCGGCAAGAACGGGCATGTGGCCATCGTCATCGCCGTGACCGACAAGGGCGCAGGCAAGAAGGGCATGAGCGCCTTCATCGTGCCGACCCAGGCCACTGGCTACCACGTGGCGCGCCTTGAAGATAAGCTCGGCCAGCACAGCAGCGACACCGCGCAAATCAACTTTGACAACTGTCGTATTCCTGCTGAGAACCTCATCGGCGCAGAAGGTGAGGGCTATAAAATTGCACTGTCGGCTTTGGAAGGCGGGCGCATTGGCATTGCGGCGCAAAGCATTGGCATGGCGCGCAGCGCGTTTGAGGCGGCATTGCAGTACAGCAAAGACCGAGTGAGCTTTGGCACTGCCATCTTCAATCACCAAGCCGTCGGGTTTCGTTTGGCCGATTGCGCCACGCAACTCGAGGCGGCACGCCAGCTGATGTACCACGCCGCTGCCTTGCGCGACGCAGGCCTGCCTTGTTTAAAAGAAGCCGCCATGGCCAAACTCTTTGCCAGCGAAACTGCAGAGCAAGTCTGCAGCATGGCCATTCAAACCTTGGGTGGCTACGGTGTGGTGAGCGATTTTCCCGTGGAGCGCATCTACCGCGACGTGCGGGTGTGCCAAATTTACGAAGGCACCAGTGACGTGCAAAAAATCATCATCCAACGGGCGTTGGCTTAATGTCATTCGTCACCACCCACACCGCCACCTTGCTGAAGTACGGCGGCATCAGCTTCATCGCTGGCGCTGTCAACCATGGCATGTTCAGTGAATCACGCTCGCTCATCACCGCCTCGTTTGGCGTGTTCTTTTATCTTTTGGGTTCGTGGCTAGAAATGCGCTTGCAAGATGCACAGCGTCAAAGCTGGGCCGATGTGTTGGGCGTGGGCATTGTGTCGTCGATTGGCTTGGGCTTTTTCACAGGCGGCTTGCAGCATTTTCCTGATTCACCCGATCGCAGTGTGTGGGTCGTGCCCTTGGGTTTTGCCTTGAGTTTGTTGGCCATGTACTACATGGATTGGCGTACCCGCATGTCGGTTAACCGCCTCATCACCTACGCCTTGTGCTCCATCGCGGTAGTCTGTGCTGGCTCGGCTTTGGCTTGGACGCAGTGGGCGGGTCAAGCGGACGATGGCCATGGCCACGTCCATGGTGAGACCGTAGCCCATCCGCAAGACCTACAGAGCCAGTTGAGCGAGCAATCGCCGACCCGCACCATGACCGTGACATTGACGGATGATATGCGCTTCACCCCTGCCAACTGGCAAGTCACCTCGGGCGAAACAGTGCGAATTCAATTGGTGAATGCTGGCAAAGTGCGTCACGAGTTCATCATTGGCACAGAGGCCGAGTTGCAAGCCCATGCGGATGACATGAAAAAACCGAACAGCACTCACAACCACCATGCCAATAACGCATTGAGCTTAGCTGCCGGTGCCAAGGGCGAGTTGGTGATGACCTTTGCCGATGCAGGTGTGTTGCACATCGCCTGCTTTGAGCCAGGGCACTACGAAGCGGGTATGCGTGGCACGATTTCGGTGTTGCCTTAAGTGCGCCGCATGACCACCACCAGCCCTTGTCCCTGCGGGCGTGCCGATACCCAGCGCGGTCCTATCCCATACACAGTCTGCTGTGGTGCCTTGATCGACCAGATTGACATTGCGCTGGCCCCTGATGCTGAGCGCTTGATGCGCTCACGCTACAGCGCCTTTGTGCATGAACGCGCTGATTATTTGCGGGCGACGTGGCACTCCAGCACCCGACCTGCGTCAGTGGACTTTGAGACGGGCGTGAAATGGTTGGGCCTTGAGGTGCGTGATCACCAGACGACAGGTGATCACACCGCGGAGGTGACATTTGTTGCCCGTTATCGCTTGCCCAGTGGTGCCGTTCGCATGCATGAGCGCAGCCGATTTGTGCGAGAAGATGGCCGTTGGTTTTATGTGGATGGCGATGTGCTTTAAGCCCAGATAATCGAAACATGAAATTCGATGCTGTGTTATTTGATTGCGATGGCGTGCTGGTCGACAGCGAAGCCATCACCTGTGGGGTCTTGCGCGACATGTTGCAAGACGCTGGGTGGACCCTGACCTTGCAAGAGTGCATGGCGCACTTTGTGGGTCACACCGTGCGCAACCGCCGCGGCTTGATCGAGGCTAACACGGGACAGCCGCTGACTGACGTCTTCATGGATGAGTTTTACCGCCGACGCAATCTGCGTTTAGAAAACGACATCACCGCCATTGCGCACATTCACCCAACCGTGCAACATGTTTTTGATGCCTGCCAAGGACAGATCGCTTGTGCATCAGGCGCAGATCGTTTCAAAATCAATTTGATGCTGAAAAAAGTGGGCTTATTCAACTTTTTTGACGGACGCATTTTCAGCGGCCATGAAGTGCCTCAAACAAAACCCGCACCCGATGTGTATTTGGTCGCCGCTGCGCATTTGGGCAAAGACCCCAAGCACTGCTTGGCCATCGAAGACACGCCTGTCGGCGTAACGGCAGGCGTCGCCGCAGGTGCTACGGTCTGGGGCTTTGCCGCCCACGGGCAGGCGGAAGCGTTGCGTGCGGCAGGTGCTGCCCTTGTGTTCACGTGCATGAGCGATCTGCCCGCACTGTTTGCTGATCGGTAATCGGCGCTTGGGTCAGCGCCCGCCTTCACCCACTAACGCGTAGGGGGCCCAAAAAGCGGGGTGCCCATATTTGGGTGATTTCATTGTTTCCAACATCGCTTGACGTAATGCGTCAGCGCGCCGCATCGTTGGACTCTTTTTGTACGCAGCAAACGTGTGTGTGGTGAGCAGCACGGCGCTTTCAGAGTCTACCGACCAGTGTGTGACCAAAAGACTTCGACTTCCTGCAAAGAAAAATCCGCGTGCTAGTCCACTCAATGCTTCTTCTGCTTTGCCATCTGCGCCCGCCGTGTTGCAGGCTGAAAGCACAACCCAGTCGGCGTTGAGTTTCAGCGACAACACATCTTCCAACGTTAAGAGCGGAGATTCATTGGGGCTGCTTGTGCCTGCCATCGCCAATGCAGGCTGGTTCAGGTTTGGCAAATCGCCGGCGAGTAAACCATGGGTCGCAAAAACCACCACTTGCTTTTTAGCCAAATCGCCAGACACACTACTTTTCAGGACCGACTGACGTGTGGCATCAGCGCCCAAAATAACATCAAATTTAGGATCAGCAGACAAAATTTTTGCCAATTCCAAGACTTCGTCTCGTGTTTCTGGCAACGCGGGGAGTTTGCTGTAGGTCACGTATGCATCGGCGTCCATGACAGTGCGCTGCGACGCATCTAGCGAACGCAACGCGACAGAGGATCGCACGGGTGAGCCTGTATTGGCTGCTGCTATTTGTTGTGATTTAGGGTCAAACTTGGGGTCGCCCCAGGCCATCAAGGCCTGATCACCGGAGGGCTGCTGGCCAAGCTTCTTCAAGGAAAGCCAGCCATTGGCGGTGGGGACATGGCTGATGGCAAAGTCATTGATCAGCCAATTGGCTTGAGTTTGTGCCGTTGCTGCTACGGGTGTGCGCGGTAAGACGGCCAAGGGTATCTGCGCTAAAGCACCACTGGTGGCGACGATCAAATGCGTTTTACCAGTGAACTTTTTCTCAAGAGGCTCCATGAACTCTTTGTAGAGGCGGTGCGCATCAGCGTAGTCAAATGACGGCGCGCGTGTGCCGAGCTCTGCGACATCTAAGGTTTTTCTAATCCGTGTGACCAAGGTATGCACGTCGTTCTCAGTGAGCCCAGCGTTGTGAAAGTGCACGTCACCTTGGGAGTCGATCGCCCAGACATACGACTTGTCTTCCATCGGCAAGATAGACACAAACAGCTCGTCAGGTTTGAGTTGTTGCGCAATCTCGTTATGGCTGGGAGACTTGGGCTGAATGAGCTGGAAATACTCGGGATAGCTCTTTTGAATTTGTGCTTTGTATTCTTTGCGTTGTTTTTCCAATTCAAATTTACGCATACGCATTTGTTCCACAACTTGCGGATTGCGTTTGTCGGCAGGCTCCGAATTTTGGCCTGCAATGTAGGCACTTAAGCTGGAAATTTCGTTACGAGCATCTTGTTCTCTCCGAATGATGCCCGATAAGCCTGGGACGTTCACACCTGCTCGCACTGCTGCTTCTGTCAGAGCTTGCTGAACGGTTGAACCACTGATTTGATCTGCAATTTGAAATAGAATTTGCGCATCTTTAGCTTGCGTGGCTGCGGATGTCGCTAGCAGTTGCATGTAGCTCTGCAAAATAAAGCGCTTGGTTTTGCGCTGTAGCGCTGTCTCTACAAAATCCCCAGTCATGGACTCGGGCGAAGTGAAGTGCTTGAGCGCAATTTCAAACGCCTGTCGTGCGTCTGAAGTCGAACCTTTTTGCGCTAAGGCCGCTGCATAAAGACCACGGGTCAGCGCCGTGTAGAAATGGGCATCGCCCAACTGATCGATGCGAGTTTGCAAATGGGGGCTCAACACAGCCAAGGCCTCATCTGGGCGCTTGCTTTGAATCAGAGTGTAGCCGCGTAAGTCGTTTTGACCCGCAATCTTTGCCACGTCGGCGTCCGCTGCGATGATGACGTCAAGCGCCTCAAATTTCGCATTCAATTCTGACCATCGGTTTTGAGCGGCCAAGCCGAGGTGCACACGTTGTTGGTTTTGAATCCACTTTGGATAGTTGGCAGAAACGCCTTGAGCCCGCAAGATCTTCTCGCCTTTTAGGCTGAAATTCATTGCCTCTTGAAACTGCCCGGCGGCCAAGTACATATCGGCGACACGGTCATAAAAAGCAGGAAGCTCGGCCTCGGTAAACCCGTACTGCTTGATGAGCTTGAAGGTATCGCGAAATGTCCATTCTGCATCAGCGAACAAGCCTGCATCTGTTTGACGCATG